>CAUZIY010000069.1:0-15352 GCA_963579995.1 Phycisphaerae bacterium | reverse complement strand
TAAGCCAACCGACGTCGCGCACCTAGGGCATCATCCTCACACGCTGGGCGATGCACCGCATGAAAGGCATCGCCCAACTTAGGCATCGCATGATGCTTTAAAATTGCTTTCGGCAGTGGGTCAAGAATCTGCCCCCCCACGCCTTCAAGAACCTCATTGATAATCTTCTCTATTGCCCAACTCGGAAGATTCTCCGTAGCCGGGTAAACAGGCCGCAAATAATCCCCCTTGGGAGCAACCTGATCTTCCTCCTCGATAATTTCCCATCGAGGGTTCACCATCTGCTGCATGGTTTTATATGCAGTGACCTTGCCCTGGACCCGGACTTGCATCCCCGGATGAATACGACCACGCAGGTAACCGGCATTGAACCAGACCAGTTTTATTTGACTGCTGGAGTCTTCCAACGTCGCCTCAAATTTTGTTTGACGACCGCCACGCCCTGCCGGTGCGGCACGAGCTGCAGTAATCATTCCACGAACCGAGCCCACAACCCCCATCACCAGGTCATTAATTGACGATTCGCCATGTTCCTGCTCGTAACGGACCGGCAGATGCTTAAGCAAATCGGTCACAGTAGCAATACCCAGATGGGCAAATCGCTCGGCCTGCCGCCCCCTTACATGGGGTAGGTTCATCACCTGGGTCGACAGATCTATGATGTCAACAATCGCACTTGATGGCATAACGCTGATATTACACAACAATTCAGTTTCTATTGAACCGAGGCGGCTTTCCAAAGTTAGGATGAAGGACTGGGAAATGACTACCGATCACACCGCCACCTTGATCCCGCTCTGGCATGAAACCGACGACCTGACCACACCACCAAGCCACCGACAGTAGATCTACAACCCGTAAATTGGCCGAAGCTTACCCACCAAGTACCCCAATAGGGGTTCGGCAGATAACGACCGGCCGGTAACCCGTCGGCAAAGTTCATCTGATCGGTACCGCATCCCATGACAATAAACTTGCTTGCTCAACCATTCACGCAAGGGCGAAAACTCGCCGTCCTCAAACAACTGCACAAGCCCGGGAAGGGCCTCCTGTGCCGCCTCGAAAAACTGCGCCGCATACAGATTCCCAAGTGTATAGCTTGGAAAGTAACCGATCGCATCTGACGACCAATGGATATCCTGCAAACATCCGCGCCGATCATCCGGCACATCCACACCGAGATACTCCTTGTATTTCTCTTCCCAGATACCTGGAACATCACGAACCTGGATTTCGTCTTTCATCAAAGCACGCTCAATTTCAAAGCGAACCATGATATGCAGGTTGTAAGTCACCTCATCAGCTTCGACCCGAATCAGGCCTGGTGTAACAATATTTGCTGAACTGTAAGCCCCATCCACATCCCGCTTATTGCCGCCAATCCCCAAGCACTGACAAAGCCTTGGCAGGCACCACACCCAGAAGGAGCGCGACCGACCCACCATATTCTCCCAGATCCGACTTTGACTTTCGTGAATTGCATATGAAACCGCCTCGCCCATGGGCGTACCAAAATGGCTTTCCGGCAGATTCTGGCCGTAGATGCCATGACCTGTTTCATGCAAGGTGGAGAACAAGGGCTCCACCGGATTGGGCTCGTCGAACCGGGTGGTCATCCGCACATCATGACAATGGATACCACTACAAAACGGGTGTGGCGATTCATCCAGTCGTCCCCGATCAAAATCAAACCCGACGTCTGCCGCAAGCTTACGTACAAACTGCTTGAATTTGGCACCAGGCTGCACCAGTTGACTTAGCATATTGCAGGGATGGTGGGCACTTGCCATTAGTTCGTTCACAAGCGGAACAAGCTGTTTGCGCAATGATGCGAACAACCGATCAATGTCAGCGGCCCTACACCCTGGCTCGTATTCATCAGCCAACACATCCCACGGTTCGCCATCGCCGGAATCCAAACATTCCGCCTTGCGTTTCTGCAACTGCACAAGTTTATCAAACCATGGATGAAAGTGCTCGAAATTATTTGCCTTTCGCGCCTCTGCCCATCTGCTACGGGCTATGGCACTGGTCTCGCTCAACGATTCAACCAGTTCAGTCTGCAAGCGGATTGCACGTTCATATTTCCACCGGATCTCGCGCACATTAACCGAAGCCGCGACGTACGGATCATCGGCCCAATCGCCATCCGCCTCGCAGGCGGAAAGAAAATCGCCCACACGAGGATCGATCATCATTTCATGGGTCATACGGGCCAGTTGTGCAAGTTGCTGTGACCGATGCACAAGGCCACCAGGAGGCATAATTGCCTGTTGATCCCACGCAAGCAGGCTGGCCGTGCTTTTCAACACCCCAGCGTCACGAATAAACGCCATTAGTTGGTGATATGCCGAGCATGTTGTTTGGTCACTGGACAAGCGGTCAATATTAGCACCTCAAGCACGCTCGCGACACATTCCCTGACCATGACTGGCCAAAGTCAATCGCACCCCCACCAAGACAATTGTCCGCCCCAAGCAACCGCACGAAAAGTCCCATCCGGTCAATCTGGACGCGTGTTGCGACTTTGCAGGTCAAACCATCCCTGGGTGGGATCATAGACAAACTTAAGCTGGCGGTTCTCAAACTGCGCAAACCAATCCGGCCAATCCAACAGATCAAGCGCTTCAGGCTCGGAGAACGATGCGCCGCCAATTCGGATACGATCCGGCTGACCCGATTGACAGGCTGGCCAATAGTTATTGCTCATACACCACATGCGAATCGTTTCATGGCTTAATGTTTCATATACAGTCATCAGCATGGACCCTTCGGTATCATCATCACGCAAAGAGGATACAACAAAACTCATGATGCCTGCCGATTGTTCGTCCCCAACACAGATGCATGTCGTAACTGACCGCATGCGGCAGCCACATCTCGTCCACGACTGGCACGAATGTGCGTATTGATACCAGCCTTGCGAAGTATCGATTGAAATTGGCGGACATCTTCTGTCGCCGGCCTTTCAAACGGCAGACTGGCAACCTCGTTATACCGGATCAGGTTAACATTGCTTCGCAGGCGTCTTGCAACTCCTGCCAGTTCCCTGGCCTGGCTTGGACGATCATTAACACCACCAAGCAACACATATTCAAGCGTCACCTCGCGTCCGGTCTTGTCAAAGTAGTATCGCCCCGCCTCAACCAGTTGCGAAAGACTGACTCGCTTGGCCCAGGGAATCAGCTGGCCGCGCAATTCATCGTTGGACGCATGAATACTAATTGCCAGGGTGATTTTTAAGGACAAGTCGGCAAGCTTGCGAATCTGCCCCGGCAGCCCCACGGTACTGATGGTGACCCGTCGGGCCGAGATATTAAGCCCCCATGGCGCGGTGAGAATTCGAACCGCATCTGTTACCGCCTCAAAATTCGCCAGCGGCTCCCCCATTCCCATAAATACCACATGAGTTACACCAGCCGGAGTCCAATCCTGTTCGGACCCGGCACGAGGGAGTGGCGTCCAGCTGATTCCATCCAACAACCACACCTGCTCCACAATCTGAGCGGCAGTGAGATTGCCATCCAATCCGCCAAGACCAGATGCACAGAACCTGCAGCCTACCGGGCAACCAACCTGGCTTGACACACAGGCGCTTGCACGCCCCCGTGCAGGTATCAGCACGCACTCCGCCTGTGCTGCCTGGTCCACCCAGTGAACCAAAAGTTTTTGAACACCATCGGTGGCACTCTGCTTGCCAACAATGGCAGCATTTTCAAAATGGATGATCCGGCCAAGCGACTGCCTGTCCTCCTTGGAAATATCATGCATTTGCTGCAGGTCAGTAACATGCCGGCGATATATCCAGTCAAGAAGCTGGTCGGCTCGAAATTTAGCCATCCCCTGTTGCTGTACGATTTCATACAACCGAGGCTGGGTCAAGCCAAAAATAGACGCCTGCTGTGTATTAGTTCGATCCATGGGTAAGTATTACCGAGTGAATAACGGTTTATAACATCCTCATGATATAAACCCCTCGCCTCTTTTCCTGGCAACGAATATCTCTACAGTCTAACGGGGAGGCATTTACGCCCCACCAGCCACTTCGAGTAAGATACCCCAGCAAGCAATGAACGGCGAAGAACCAAGCCTGAATGTAAACCTAGCTGGCCTGAAACTGGCCAACCCCATGATGACCGCTTCGGGCACATGTGGCTATTGCTTTGAATACGCCGACTTGCTCGACTTGTCACGATTGGGTGCATTTGTCACCAAGACAATCACTGCAAAACCCCGAAAGGGCAATGCAGCATACCGGATTGTGGAAACCCGCGGAGGCATGCTAAACGCAATTGGACTTGCCAACGTTGGACTGGAAGTGTTTTTGAAGGAAAAGCTGCCGCAGCTTCGCCAGTTACGTGCGTCAGGACCTCGCATCATCGTCAATATCGCCGGCCATGATGCAAACGAATTCGCCGAACTCGCAACCCATGTTTCGGCAGAAGATGATATTGATGCCATCGAACTCAATGTTTCCTGCCCGAATGTGGCCGGCGGACTCGACTTTGGAACCAACCCCGATCTTTTGGAACCATTGGTCGCCAAAGTGCGCCAATCAATGACACCCAACGTCAAACTGATTGTGAAACTATCACCCAATGTGGGCGACATCTGTCAAACGGCACGTGCCGCGATCAATGGCGGTGCGAATATCCTGAGCATGATCAATACTTACACAGCGCTCACCGTCGACGTCTACCATCGCCGTCCTCGATTGGCCAATGGGACGGGCGGACTTTCCGGACCAGCCATTCGACCACTTGCGGTCTACCTAGTGAATCGGGTCTACCAAAATGTCGCCCACCAGGCTAACGTACCAATCATTGCAATGGGAGGCATCCAATATTGGCAGGATGCGGCAGAATTTATTCTCGCCGGCGCAAGTGCCCTGGCTGTTGGAACCGGCCTGTTCATAAACCCTGCCGCCCCCACGAATATCAGCGATCAACTGGTTTCCTGGCTCTCCAAACTCAGTTACAACCACCTCGACCAGGCTGTTGGCAGTTTGCAAATGCCAACGGCGGCGACCGATACCAATAGCCAATAAATAAACAGGCTCCGAATTGGCTCTCGAGATGACCAAATCTCGATGACTGCAATTGACACCTTGCCATCCTGGCATACTCGCTATCCATCCGATCTCGAGAACCACGAATACGCCGGTTTTTTTGCCACAACTGCCGGCCCCAATTCGCCTGGCAAACATGCCCAGGCCCAGCCCAACCACCACCGCTGTCATCACAGGTAATTGAAAGTTGATTGAACGGGCTTGCCCCCCTCTTGGACATGAACTAAAACCCCTGCATGCTTAAACTGGCAACCATACTCGACAATCCGGGTGCTCCGGTCACCAAAACACGTTATCGTGATCCACAGGAACTCTATCGCCTTGGCTATAACGGTGTTGTCTTATATGAAACAACTGGCTTGTCGGGTGTTGAGATAAACGGCAACGTTGCGGATCGTCAGCTTCACCATTGGCTATCTGGACAGTTTGACCTAGTTGACCAGCAGATCAATCAGGCTTGCGCAGCGCAGTTGGATGTCTACCTCAGCTACGATGTCTTGAGCCTGAGCACCGACCTGGTAGATCAACACCGAGATCAGTTTTGCTGCAAGGCCCGCCCAGTTACGCTTTGCCCTGCCAGCAACGAGGCAATCTCTGCTTCCGTTGATGCGCTGCGCAGTCTTCTGCGCCGGTTCAATCAGGTGCGTGGCGTGGTGATCCGCTTTGGCGACAACGAGGCCGCACGCCTGCCCCACCTCACCGGCAACGACATTTTACTACCCCATTGCGCACGCTGCAGCCGCCTTGGGCGCGCCAAACGAATCAACAAGGTCGTAACTGCGTTCTATGACCTGGTGATTCGTGAATTGGAACTAAATCTTATTGTACGAGCATGGAATGTTCGACCCACCGGCATGCATGATTCGGTTGATGTCTGCCGTCGAGCCATACGCGGGATTCCACGAGATGACAGGTTCATGCTGTCGTTCAAATTTACCCAAACTGATTTTTGGCGTTATCAACACTGGAACCAGGCAAGCCTCGCCTGTGAAGATCACCCAATCATCTACGAACTCGAATGCCAACGTGAGTACGAAGGGAAAGGCGCCATCCCAAACTGGCAGGTACCGCTGTGGTGCGATGGTCCGCCTGAAATGACCCAGGATGCACAGAAAACCGGATTGAACCATCTGCCGGATCAGCTCCATCTTGCCGGCTTGTGGGCCTGGGTTCGTGGTGGCGGCTGGGGTGGACCATTCGTAACCAACGAGACCTGGATCGACGCGAATGTTTATGCGGTACCAAAAGTTGCTGATGGATCGACCAAAAACCAGAAACAACTTGCCCTCATGTGGATGAGGGAGCGGTTGGATATCACAGATTGCGACCTGGCCGAGACCATCTTGAAACTTCTCGAGCACTCACACGAGATGATTCTCAACGGCTTCTATATCGGTGCCTACGCCCAAAACTTGTCAGACTCCTGGCATCCCAACGCCGACTGGATCCAGGACGACTTACTCGATGCTCATGCCGTTTGGCGGATGATTGAACATTTACCAGCTTCACAGGTGGAACAGGTTATTAACGAGAAACGACGAGCTGCAGACATGATCAGCAAAGACCGTGTTGCCCTTAAACAGCTCATCACCGAGTCAAATCGCCCGACACTCGAACCAATGCTCCACACCTTGGAATATGCTGATGCGTTGTTTGGCGCCATCCACGAACTGCTGGCCGGCCTCGCTGCATACCGCCGCTATACCGAGCAGCAACCAGACCAACCCCAACCCGCCTTGGCCGATCAATGTCGCCACCACCTGCTTGAAGCACAAAACAAATGGAATCATCACACGCAACGCACCGCCTCTCTTTCCGGTGCTGCAACCGCCTTTCGAGAGTCCGGCTTCTGGGAGTTGACCCAGCAAATCATGAATGAACTCACTTAACCAACAACTGGCGACAGCGTGCCTGGTGGTCGGCATAGAGCTTTTGAGTATTTCCTCGCTTCTGGCGACAGGTCTTGTCTGATCGACGACCAAATACATGAGCCCGCGTTTCAAAGTCCCGAGAGAGAATACACGCTTCGACGATGCCCTGATGGCACGTCTCGGGAATGATCTGCAAACCATTGATGTCGCCGTGCAAAAGATCGCCTTCATTGACCTGCGCACCACCAATCTCAATCGACCCCTGCGGGCGTCGGATCATAAAGCTTGAATGTGCAGTTGCCGCACCGGCAGCAAATACCGGCATACCCTCCCGATCAATACCTTCCAGGTCGCGAATACCTCCGTCCGTCACGAATCCGATGCAACCGGCGGCGGCGGCAATTTTAACCATCCCGTCACCCACGATGCATTCATGTTCAGGGCGGGCGCCAATCGCCTTCATCACAATCACATAGGGCGTGGGATCATCCTCCATCAACTCCATTAGTTCCATCAGGGCCATGTTATCCCGTCCCCTCCCCCTTGAACTGGTGTCCGTTTCGAGGAGCATCGCGACGCCGACCATCGGCTGCGACTGCGCCGTCATCTGGCGAATATTGCGGCTCATATAACATTCGCCGACACCGGGACAATCCATGGCGTCCATCGCTTCGGCCACCAATGGCGATTCAAATTCATGAAGTTGGTCTATCAACGAACAAACAACTGACATATATACTCCGAGCGAAGTTCCTGAGCCAGACCTCGGCCCGACCTTTGTACAATACCCTCTGTGAACAAGATTATCCGGTTGGCCAGCATAAGCAATTTCCATATCAAAAACGCTAAATCGCTTTGGCGCCGAAGGCGGCGTGACGATTTGGGCATCTTTGCCTGCGAAGGCATGCGCGAAGTAAGTCGAGCCCTTCAGGCGGGACTCACCATGCATGAATTGTATTTTTGCCCAACGGTACTGGGGCTCGGTGCTGATGAGATCAAAATCCACCTGGACAATGCAGAAGTTGATGCGGCCCAGTGGTATGAGGTCAATTCCGCGATATTTGCACGGATGACTTACCGTAAAGAACCAGAGGGCATTCTTGCCATCTTTGAACAGCGGACATGGCAACTGAAGGACCTGGACGATATCACCCCACCGGAATTGTGGCTTGTCTGCGTGGGCGTAACCAAACCGGGCAACGTTGGCGCAATGGCAAGATCCGCACTGGCCGCCGGCGCAAGTGGGATGCTGCTGGCTGACGCAGTCGTAGACACCATGAACCCGAATGCCATCCGCGCCAGTACTGGCGCCGTATTTAGCCTGCCCATTGTGTGCCAAAACACCCAAAACGTCCTATCCTTTTTGGCCGATCGCCAGGTGAACATCCTGGCAGCTGAGCCGGGCGCTGCACAGCCTTATTTTGATGTCCCATATACCGACCGAGTGGCATTGGTGATCGGCAGTGAACCAACCGGACTAAATGACCGGTGGAAACAAGCAGCAGATGAGCTCATTGCCATCCCCTTCACAACAACCAGCCGGCAAACCATCGACTCATTGAATGCCGCAACAACAGCGGGAATCCTTCTTTTTGAAGCAGTTCGACAATACCGATCACATAACCCTGCGCAGAAGGACTGAAAGTCATCTTGCCAATTTTTCTTGACGGACTAACCGCAACCGCTACGCTACAGCTGATGATTGATGGTTGCTCGCCAGTCGTAGCGGTTTCGATATTAACTTTGTGTCATACAAATTGTGCTCTTCACCACCAACATGGTCTAAGAACCCACGGCTACTGGCAAACCACGCTTTTAGAGTCCTGCGTGCGATTAGGGTATTGATCACATTCAATATTGGGCGAGTTGAAGTTGGATCTAAACCTACCCGCCCCATCATGAGCAATGCATTAATACTGCGGTTTTACCAGAACCCCACAGAGTAATGTCGATGCGCGTATTCATGCTTGGCTGGGAATTCCCGCCCTTCATCAGTGGCGGACTGGGAACAGCATGCCATGGGCTGACCTTGGCGTTGAGCCGCCAAAACACCAAAATCACTTTCGTGTTACCGAAAGAGATTGACACCCAAAACACATCCCATGTTCGCCTGCTCACGCCACAATCACCACTGGCCGCATCAGAAAATCCGTCATCCCGCACATCGGCGAGTACCTTTACCCAGGAAGACAGCGACACACGGCTGGATCCAAATATCAAGTTCCAGGCAATACCCGCACGAATATACAGCCCCTACCAGTCCGCTGGCGGGGTATTGCGGCAGCCACTGCCTGCCGCATCACGGCAATGCATGCAATCCAATCAATCCGCCCCAGCCATCGCCTCCTTGGTATCAGGACTCGGCCCCGGAACTGGCCCGCAGGACTATAGCGGTGATTTACTTGATGAGTGCCAAAGATTTTCCGACTTATGCCTCAATCTCGCACGGGGTGAAGACTTTGATGTCATCCACGCCCATGACTGGCTGACCTTCCCCGCAGGCCTCGCAGTTGCCCGGCTTACCGGCCGGCCCCTTATCACACATATTCACTCCACAGAATTTGACCGGTCCGGTGAAAATATCAACCAACCGGTATACGACATCGAGCGGAGGGGGATGCATGGCGCGATTCGGGTTATTGCCGTCTCGTATCTCACTAAATCCATCATCCAACACAGATTCGGCGTTAACCCCGACAAGATTGAGGTTGTTTACAACGGTATTGAAAATGTCAATCCACTGCCAGGACTGCATGGCGAGCCCGCGATTCGGCGCAGCGACAAGATCGTCCTCTTTCTTGGACGCATTACCATGCAGAAGGGACCGGAATATTTCGTCCGCGCAGCCAAGAAAGTCCTGGAAAAGGAACAGGAAGTGAAATTCGTAATGGCCGGCTCTGGTGACAAGATTACTGACGTGATTGACCTCGCAGTGCGAGAAGGTATTGGGCATCAGGTCCTGTTCACAGGGTTCCTGCGGGGCAAAGATGTAGAACGCGTCTTTAGAATCGCAAATGTTTACGTCATGCCCAGTGTTTCCGAGCCATTTGGTATCGCCCCACTGGAAGCCATCCGGCATGATGTGCCGGTTATCATTTCAAAAACCTCCGGCGTTGCCGAGGTACTCACGCACGCACTTAAAGTGGACTTCTGGGATACAGACGAAATTGCGAACAAAATCATTGCAGTACTACGCCACCCCCCCCTATCCAGTACACTGCGTGAACAAGCTGACCTTGAAGTCAGGCGGCTAACCTGGGATGGCGCGGCCAAAAAGTGTCTGCAAGTCTACGACCAGGCCATGCAGTTGGTCTCGGCTTGAGTGGAGGGGCATTTCAAAACACCCAAACAAGCCATGGGAATCCAACCAGCTCACACACGGCACGCCCCCGTTACACCAGCAGCAAGGCAACCGGTTTTTCATCTAATTTGATAGCACGCATCTCTCGACCGATGGAGACATGCCGCCATTTGATATGACGGGGCTGTTGACCTCGCGGATATCGATCTACCCCACGCCGTCGTGAACACCCAATATCGTTGGCCATTATCGAATAATTTCGGCTAGACTATTACCGATGGAACAGGGCCAACGCGAATTCCTGACTGTTGCTCGTGAACGCGCCGTGCTGGTGGCCTGCCTGTTACCAGGCCACCACAATGATCCACAAGACCCCCTCGGCGAGTTGCAAAGCCTTGCCGATACGGCTGGCGCAATCTGCGTAGATCACCTGATTCAAAAGAAGACCCGGCCCGCCCCAGCAACATACTTGGGTTCTGGAAAAGCACAGCAATTGGCAGAAATGGTGACTACCCATGAAGCTGATGTTGTCATTTTTGACAACGACCTGCGTCCATCACAAATCAGCAACCTCGAAAATATCTGCAACTGTAAGATCCTAGACCGCAGCGAACTGATTCTTGATATTTTCGCAGCAAGAGCGCGAACCCACGAGGCCAAACTTCAAGTTGAGTTGGCTCAATTGGAATACACCTACCCGCGTTTACGAGCCATGTGGACACACCTTGAAAGAATTGCGGGCGGAGCACCCACCGGTATTGGTACGCGGGGACCAGGTGAGCAACAACTTGAAACTGATCGCCGAATTGTCCAGAGAAAGAAAAGTGACCTAAAACGCCAGATTGCTGATATCCAACAGCGAAAGGCGCGGGAGGTCGCCAGGCGGAATGAGGACTTCTTCACCGTAGGATTGGTTGGTTACACCAACGCCGGTAAGAGCACGTTGTTCAACTTCGTAACCGACGGCGGTGCCTTTTCAGACGATCGTCTTTTTGCAACGCTATCGACACGAACGCGAAGGTGGCGCCTTGGCCAGGGCAACACCGTGATGTTATCCGACACAGTCGGTTTCGTACGTGACTTGCCACACCATCTTGTCGCGAGTTTCAAGGCCACCCTAGAAGAGGCCGTACACAGTGATTTGCTGCTGATTGTGCTGGACGTATCGGATCCACGTAGCGATCACCATTTTGAAACTGTCGGCCAGGTTCTTGATGAAATCGGGGCGACTGACCAACCCCGTATCATACTTCTTAACAAGACTGATTTACTTGAACACAATGCCGATGTCCTGGTCATGACCAGTAAGTACCCCGATGCCATTACCATCAGTGCCAAATCAGGCCTTGGCCTGGACAACCTGGCCGACACGGTTCGCCAGGCGATGCGAGGTTCAATGCAGCACATACAACTTGAACTTGACATCGCTGACGGCAAGGCAATGCATTTCTTGGAAAGCCGCGCAACCGTATTGGACCGCCAGTACATGGATACACGCGTCTTGATGACCGTGCGGATCGGGCATCGCCAACTGGCGCAACTTCGCGCAACCGGTGCATCAATCAAACAGATCACCCAACTGGCCTCCGATTGATAGCACACACCAACCGATGCCCAATACCGCAATTACCATCATTCTCATTTCGACATTCCTGCATGCCGGCTGGAATCTTATGGTCCGCCGCAAGAGGTCCGAGATACAGTTCATCTACCGGATGCTCTTTGCAATCGCGGCCATTGGATTGATCCCGATGGTAATTTTCGAGTTTTTCCTAGAGCCGCTCGGCACCAGGCTCTGGGTTCTTGCTGCAATATCCGGCACCTTTTGTGGACTTTATTTCATCGGCCTGGCAAAAGGCTACGAGAATTCCGACTTTACGCTTATCTATCCAATCGCACGAGCATTACCAGTCCTTTTCATTGCCGTTGCCGATGTACTCTTGGGACGGTGGCCGACTTCATCAGGCTGGCTCGGACTGTCATTGATTGTCATGGGCTGCCTTCTTGCGCCACAGACATCATTCCGTGTTTTTCAAACACATCATTACGCCAATCGAGCCTTCAGATGGGTGCTGCTGGCGGCGATGGGGACGATAGGGTATTCATTAACCGACAAGATCGGCGCAACTGAACTGGCGACACTTCCGCTTAATCGACCCCTGTCAGCTGCACGTTACACTTACGTTTTCTTTGTTGTCGCATTGATCGTCTATAGCTTCCTGACACCTGCCAGTCGTAAGCGGTGTTCGAACAACCCCAGCCCAGGCTGGCTATTCCCACTAACAGCCGGCCTTCTGAATTGGGCATCGTATCTCCTGATCATCTGCGCCTTGCAAATCACCAACCAGGTCAGCTATGTAGTCGCCTTCCGTCAATTCAGTATCGTCATTGGTGTATTTTTAGCGTTCATCATCTTCAAGGAACCGGGCGCAATGGTACGCATGACAGCGTCACTGCTCATTACCGGTGGTCTTATTTTAATTGCATTGTGGGGCGCCTGTTGACTTGACCGTCAATGCCACATTTCAAAGCCACCGTCAACGACCAGGTTATGCCCAACCACATAATCTGAAGCCGGCGAAGCCAGGAACAATATGGCGCCTTTCAGGTCGATCCCATCCCGCCCCATTCGCCCAAGAGCTGTTCCATCCGCAAAATCATCTATAAATGACTCCGGCAGATCACCCCGCGCAAAACCACCGGGCGAAATCGCATTCACATAGACGCCTGAAGGCCCCAGTAATGCCGCCAGATCTCGCGTCAAGCCGAGTACACCCGCCTTGGCCGCGGCGTAGTCCACCGGCTGGCCCATCATCTTGTGCTTTTCATACATCCTACGATCACGCCCCAGCAAAGCGGCAATCGATGCGATATTAATAATCTTCCCGCAACCTTGCCGCTGCATGATCCGCCCAACCTCACGACAACAATAAATCACACCCGTCAGGTTCACGTTAATCATGGACTCGATGTCCATGGGATCCCGATCAAACAAAAATGCGACGCTCTTGCCGGACCCGCCGCCAGCATTGTTCAGCAGAATATCCAACCGGCCTTTCCACGCTTGTGCAAGCTCCACGGCCGCCTGGACACCACCATGACTCGACTGATCCAGTTCAAGTGGCAAAACATCAACCCCATAAGTTTCCCGAAGCTTGCTTGCGGTTTTTTCTGCGTTTGACTTGGTTCGTGATGTAATGACCAGGTCAGCACCAGCTCCAGCCAGAACACAGGCGCCGTCATATCCAAGATGTCGAGCGCCGCCAGTGATCATTGCGACCTTTCCCGACAAATCAAACATCTGGACAATTTCGCTGTTCATCTGCTATCCTTTCGCCACGATCATTTCTTCCAAAAGCTTCCAACCATAGAGCTGCATCCTCGGCAGGTGGAATGGACCTTTCCAATGGTTGGACTTGATGGTGTTGCTTACCGTCCCATCCCGACGCAGGTAACCAAACCACTCGCCGTTGACCTTGTCTGGAAAATGGGCGAAGGCCCACTCGTGCACACGCTCATACCAATCACTCCACTTGGCGTCACCGGTCAGATGATGAGCCAGAAGCAGAGCATAAAGAGCTTCATTGTGCGGCCACCACAGCTTGAGTTCGTGCTCATATGGTTCAGGCGCCTTCCCATCGCAATCCACAAAGTATAGGATCCCGCCATGTTCCGAATCCCAACCAATCTCAAGTGACCACTCGAGAATTTCGCAGGCACGGGGAACTATCGACATGTCATTGCGGTGCCGTGCTTCAGTCATTAAAAACCAAGACGTCTCAATAGCATGCCCCGGATTAACAGTACGCCCTTCGGGGGTGTCGAGAATACTCCCGTCGGCCTGGACGGTCTCAAGCAGACATCGCTTCTCCGGCTTTAAGAATTCACCAAAGACCTCGTCCATGGAGGAAGTGATGACCTGTTCATAGAAAGGATCCGGACCGGATGCCTCCCGAAGAACTTGGCTCATGGCGAGCAGGATCATGGGCATTGCATGCCCCTTGAGCTGCCGTGTTTCAGTAAAGATCTTGGGCTCCAGAAGTCCAGGTGTTGTGTGGTACTTGATGATCAGCCTGTAGAGTTCATTCGCCCGCTGGATCATCTCATCCGACCCGGTCGCCCGGCCATATTCGGCAAGAGCAACCACACCAAACGTCTCGGTAAACAGATAGCGGCGCTTGCGAATTGGGCGGCCATCACGGGTCAGCAGGTAAAACATGCGCCCGTCTTCATCGAAAGCATGCTTGAGCATGAAATCAACTCCATGCTTTGCCAGTTCAAGCCAATCATCTCGCTTTTCAATCTCGTTATAGAAGCGGCTCCACATCCAGACAATACGACCTAACACCCATACCGCCTTGTCTGTACTTAACAATGCCCCATCAGCATCACGGTAATTCAGGTAACCACCGCACTCGTCATCAATGATCCTGCTCTGCCAGAAGGGAATCGTGTCGTCGAGCAAACCATCACGGTAAATATCTCGTAATTCCAACAGGCGTTTCTTATCCATGACATGAACCTTGTTGAACTGGATGTAATCTGTAAACAAACTTTCTTTTAGAACTGCGATGGTAACGTATCAACCGCCTGCTGCACGCCATGACGAATCAAGGCCTGATTGCGCCTGAACGAACGGCCGACAATCCACTCCATGCGGTGCCGACCCACAGTCGGTTGTCCTCTCCGTTACATCCCCGGGTTGATTCCTGTCATTGACATGGATCAATTCCATCAGAACCGGCAATACATCAGCCATCATGATCTGCCCAGTGGCCAAACCAATATCCAACAAGTTGGCCAACCGTACTTGGATTGCCGAAAATAACAGCTGGAACCTGACGAACTGCCGGGCATATGATCCAACGCTGAAAATCAAGGCTTGTATCAGAACAACTATTTTGGTGGCAGTTTCACAAATCATGTAGCCCTTTCTACTCCAGACCGTCTAGTATATAACGATGCAGACATAACCGCAGACCATCGAAAAACCAACCCAGCCACTTGGCTTTGGGCTTAATACCTCAAAATGCCTCCGCAGGAGAATCCAAGGCGGCATGATGACATGAAAAAACCAGCCGATTCGATTTCCGTATAACCGGCTGCCGATAC
>CAUZIY010000068.1:0-15390 GCA_963579995.1 Phycisphaerae bacterium | reverse complement strand
ACCGAAACCGGGACTCTACTCATCGTTGACGAGGTGATCAGCGGTTTCCGCTGTTCAAAAGGCGGCGCACAGGAGGCCTATGACGTAACCCCGGATATGGCCACGCTCGGAAAGATCGTGTCCGGAGGGATGCCCGGTGCTGCGGTCGTGGGTCGACGTGATATTCTCGCCGGGATGGACTTTCGGCATATGGCAGCCGATGGCCGGGAAAAGATCTTTCATATGGGCACCTTCAATGCCGTACCCACCGCGTGTGTTGCGGGGATTGCGGCGCTCAAGATCGTGCGTGATACCGATGCCTGCCAGCAGGCCATCGACTACGGGAACTCACTGATCGAAGAATTAAACGACCTGTTCACAACCGTCGGCGTCTGCTGGATAGCCTACGGAACCTTTGGCGGGTTTCACGTATTCCTTAATCCGAACCAAATCACCACCTGTCGGGCCGAAATCGAATCTGGAATCCATGATTACCAGACCCTGAAGGCACCGGTCGACCCCTCGCTCATGATGAAACTTCGTCTGGGCATGTTGTTACATGGTGTCGATATCCAGGGATGGCCGGGCGCCCCGGTTTCCGCCGCCCATACCAACAGGGACCGCAGGCAAACGGTCGATGCATTTGGCCAGACCATCCAAATGCTGCGTAAAGAGCAGGCGTTGGCGTAATGCGTCTTTCTGACCAAGCCTCTGTGGCCTGGTAAAATCAGATTCACCGCCAAACCAGCCGTAATAGCCCTTCCTTTATATATAGCCATTTCAGGCACGGATCGATCGGTTGGGGATATGCACCCTTGGATCCGATACGATGGGCCACGATGAACCTTGACCTTATCGCCACATCCACTTTTGGGCTCGAAGCGGTCGTGGCCCGTGAATTGGCGGCACTGGGCTATGAAAGCAGGATGCCGCAGACAGGGCGAATCGAGTTTTCCGGGGACGATACCGCAGTAGCGAAAACCAATCTCTGGCTCAGATCGGCAGATCGTATTCTTATCCGCATCGGCCGTTTCCAAGCCAATGACTTTGATCAACTGTTTGACGGGATCCAGGCGCTGCCTTGGGAACAGTGGATACCAGAAGATGGCTGTTTCCCGGTATCCGGCCGCTCGGTCAAAAGCACCCTGACCAGCGTGCCTGCCGTACAACGTTCAGCCAAGAAGGCTATCGTGACCCGGCTACTTGAAGCTCACCAGGTATCCGAACTTTCTGAATCCGGGGCCAGGGTTCCCGTTGAAGTGGCACTTCTTGAAAACACCGCCACGCTTACCATTGACACCTCGGGCACTGGACTTCACAAGCGTGGTTATCGCGACCTGATTGGTACCGCGCCACTACGCGAAACACTGGCCGCCGCATTGGTCCAGCTTTCATTTTGGAATCCTGACCGCCCGTTACTCGACCCGTTTTGCGGATCGGGCACCATCTGTATCGAGGCGGCGATGATTGCCCGTAATATTGCTCCAGGCTTAAAACGACAATTCGCTGCTGAGACATGGCCGGCCATTAACGCCAAGGTCTGGCAGCAAGCTCGCGACGAGGCAAAGGCCGCTATTGGCGAGGACCTTTCTGACCCGATCATCGCAAGTGACATCGACACCGATGCGTTGACCATGGCGCAACGTCACGCCATTCGGGCTGGCGTTGCCGATTCAATTAAATTTCAAAAAGCGTCGTTCTCTGAACTTTCGTCCAGTCGTGGGTACGGCTGCCTTGTGACCAACCCCCCATATGGCGAACGGTTCGACGGGTTGCAGGAGGTAAAGGATCTTTACCAAAGCATGCCCTTGATCCTGCGTCGGCTACCGACCTGGTCCTTTTTTCTCCTGACTTCATGGAATGACTTTGAGCGTCTGGCAGACCGCCGGGCTGATCGTCGCCGCAAGCTATACAACGGATCCATCCAGTGCACCTATTACCAGTTCCATGGCCCCCGGCCGGTGTCGGATCCTGCCACGAACATTGCGAAACCGACAGACCAGGAAATCTCGGGCACCACCCCACAGGTGTTTGGCGGCTTGGGTGACAAGGCAAAGGGCCAGGCTGATATTTTCGCCAACCGGCTTCGGAAGATGGATCGTCACCGGCGACGCTGGCCCACGCGGCGGAGCATCACCTGCTACCGAATCTATAACCGGGATATCCCGGAAATACCGCTCATGGTGGACCGGTACGAAGATTGCCTGCATATCGGCGAGTACCAACGACCGCACGATCGATCAATCGCCGAACATGCCGACTGGCTTGACCTGATGGTCCAAACCGCGGGGCTTGTGCTTGATGTGCCGCCCGAACGAACATTCGTCAAACATCGCCAACCACAATGCGGGCGAAGCCAATATGACCGGGTCAGCGAAAATGCACTACGGCGCATTGTGACCGAAGGTGGCCTGCGGTTTGAAGTGAATTTGTCCGACTATATCGACACGGGTCTTTCCCTTGACCACCGTATTACCCGGGACCTGATCCGCTGCGAATCGTCGGGAAAGGAGGTACTCAATCTTTTCGCCTACACCGGTTCATTTAGTGTTTACGCAGCTGCAGGCGGCGCCCGCAGGATCACCTCCGTGGACCTGTCGAGAACCTATCTCGACTGGGCACGGCATAACGTTGACCTGAACGATCAGTCGACTGACCAGCACGAGTTTGTACGCGCCAACGCGGTGGACTTCGTGATGGACCACCAGAAACGCCGGGAATATGACCTGGCGATTATCGACGCACCAACCTTTTCCAACAGCAAGCGTACCGAAGAAGACTGGAACATCCAACGCTACCACGGGCAACTGGTCCAGAATGTTTCACGGATCATAAAGCCCGGTGGCATTATCTTTTTTGCAACCAACTATCGGCGATTCAAACTTGACGACGAAGTACTGGTCGACATGAATGCCCAGGAGATCACGCATCGCACGGTCCCGGAAGATTTCGCCAACAAGAAAACACACCGCTGCTGGCGCATGGAAGTTGGCGATCAATAACGCCCGTCCTGTAACGCTGACAAGCCGCGGCTATGACTGCGTTTTAATACCTGGAGATCAACCTGGATCACCAGCCGTCGTGGCACTGAGGATCACCCAATCCACATCAGATACATCGGGCAGTTCACTGACCAAACCAGCCACGTACATTCGAAACCGTCCATCAGGCAACTGGATGATGGATGGATCATTTAGAGACCACACATCAAAACCAGTGAAATCCTCCGGTTCAAGCCGAACACCGGGATCTGCTTTAAAGGTCAGGCCGTTGTCCATACTGGTAAAACTGTATATCGCCGTCACGCTTCGTACCCCTGGAAACGGCGCCTGGGGACCACCTTGGACCATGGTGGAGATACGAATACTGCCATCGTCAAGGACATTGGCCGTCGGATCGCGCTGGTTCAGGCCGTCATCATGGGTTCCAGCGTCGTGCAAGGGATCGTCGGCATAATATTGAAAACTCTGGCCATTATCATCTGAATAAGCGAGCCGAACATTTCCTGTTGTGGTGCCCTTGTCACCAATATACATCAGCCCCACACGACCATCATCCGTGGTATACGCCGTGTGCACACCCACTATTTCCGTGTCCGGCGGGTCATAGCGGATCCCCTCCTCCGGTTCGTACTGAAGACCGTCATGCGAAATCATGCTTTTGAAATAACCAAGGCTCCGGTCCCAAAGATACTGGCGCCAGACCTGCAGCCCATCCTCGTCAACATCCGGCATCAGGACACAGCGTGGATCGGCGGTATGATCGCCCGGGCTTGTCGGTGACCGGGGATTAATTGAAAAATCAAGACCACCATCGTTCGAAGTGGCGAAATAATCGTCCGGGCCAACCTTGTAATACATGTACACGGTTCCTGAATCCGGGTGGATCCCAACCTCGGGAATGGTCGCTTCTTCCACTCGAAAACCAGCGTCAGGAATAAACACAAGTTCCAACTCGGCCGTACCAGGAACATCTTCAATCATGACCAGGTGAGCTTCACTGTACGCCGACCTTGTAAACGCCACCTGGCCACGGTCAAAGTCAAGGTAGACCTTTGAATCCATTGCCATGGTTTCAGCCAGGACTTGTTCGTGAACAACTTGCAGTGAAGCAGGATCAACCATCACCAATGATTCGATCTGGTTGACACCTGATGACGCCTTGTGTTGTGCGTAAAGCACGCCATCGTTTTCACCGACAAAGCGTTCAACACCATTCACTGGCGTACCGGCAACCAAGGTGTCAGGGTCAATCGGCACATTCCACGCGAACACCATGTCAAAAGATGGGCTGAAATACACGGACCTGAACCCATAGGTGTTTTGAATACCTTGCGTAACGGACACCTCGGCCGAAGCATCAACTTGGGGCACGAAATCATTGGATTCTTCGAGCCGATAGATTCGATTGTCATCCGCAAGATAAACAAACACCTTGCGATTATCGGGATCCGATGTATCCACGGCTGCATTCATCCGGCCCGGCCCGGTTCCCGGTCTCGGTTTACCCAGTTCAACCACCGCAAGAACTGATTGGTTGGCACCGTCGACAATTGCCACCTTGCCCTGTTCACACTGCAGGGCAACCAGGAGGCTCCCCTGCGGATCTGCGTTCATGTCCGACAACGTATCACTGTACGAGGTGGTAATGCCATGCGTGGAAAGTGATATTTCATGGATCACTTCGAGGGTGTCGAGGTCACGCACCTCGATTTTTGGTTCAAAATGACTGAAGATGAACAGTGTCTCATCTTCAGGTCGTTGGATCATTCGAACCGGCCAGGCCACCGTATCAAGGACCCGACTGGCTCCGGTTTCCAGGTCATACTCAACAAGTTGGCTTCCACCAAGCCGATTAAGCACAAGCATTCTTTGGCCATCAGGCGTAACCAAAATATCTTCAGCTGCCGTACCGACCTTGATATTAGCCGCCGCTTCAGCTCCGGAGACGAATATAGAGACACTTGCATCGCCGCCATTACCCACCACGAACGAACCGGCACCCGCCACCGCATCCATCCGGCTCGCCTCATAACGTGCCATACGAACGGACAGCATCCCACCGGTATCAGCGTCAAATGTTGACAAGCGAGAAACAAAGATATCGTCATCATCAGCCGCGCCGTATTGGTGAAGAATGCCCAGTTCGTCCTGTGACCATTCAATTGCGCTGGCGTTATAGGGCAACACCGACTGCCATACCTGGTCACCGGTCGACGCATCAATACGCCACATCTTTTTCTGACCGGCAAGGTAAAAATCGCCAGCAGGTTCAAATGCGAATTGCGAAGGCGGCTTTGGACTTGCTGCGCCCAGGTCCGGATCAATCGAAGTCATGGCGGACTCCAGCCCTTGGCCAAGCACGAATATTCTTGTACTGGCTCCACTGGCCGGCGGCGGAGTGGTCATGGCCAAAAGAGCGTCACGGGATTCATCCCATTGCAATGCCCCGATACTTTGACCTTCAAGAACCGTGCCCACAGGGTGCAGCGATGTGTCGTAGATTAGTACGCGACCACCGGTCATATCGTTGAGCAGGACATAGAAGTTTTCACGCTGCGGATCCACAGCCACATCCTTTACCGGGTAATTTGAGGCATCCGCAAGAAGATCAGCGCTGATGTCGCGACTGGCAATGACTTCACCGGTATCCGGATCTGAAAGCCACAAGGTGGAATCCTGCTTGTTGGCAATTGCCCACAGGCGCCGGTGTTCTGCATCAAAGGCCAGCTTTTTCGTTGCCTGGGCATGATCCGTGAGATAAAAGGTTCGGTCCAGTGTGCCGCGATCCAAGTCCACCACGCTGACCGCATCGGTCATGATGCCCGTGATATAGGCAAGGGCCCTGTCACTGTCGACCACCACGCTCATTCCCTTCAGCGTGTTGTCGACATCGTCCCGCCCCAACACCACTTCATTAAGAACAAGGCTTGCCGTTTCTTGACCACTAGATGTTGACAGCCAATTGGCCCCAAGTATTCCAAGGTCCTCAATATCCACCAGGCCATCGCCATTAAAATCCCCCTCGCTTCGTTGCCGGTCGAACAAGTTGAAATTGGCTCCCAGGATCCCGAGGTCTTCAATATCCACCACGCCATCACCATTGGCATCGCCAGGAAGTTCCGAATCCTCATCAGCGCTTCCCGTACTGTCCGCATCGGCCATGATGTTCACGATAAGTTCATGACCCTGGACACGAGTAACACCCGAATGATTTGACGCTGCCTCATTTAGCACCGTGATGGCCGTGTTTTGACCAGTGGAGATTGACAGCCAATTGGCCCCAAGGATTCCAAGATCTTCTATATCCACCAGGCCATCGGCATTGAAGTCCCCTTCACTTGCCAGCCGGCCGGTCAGGTTGAAATTGGCCCCCATAATCCCAAGATCTTGAATATCCACCACGCCATCACCATTGGCATCGCCGGGAAGATTGGTATCCGAACCTGTTGTGAACATATTATTCACACGACGCCACAAACCCGCCTGCTCACCATCATTCGCTTGAACACGCACGTCGTACGATGCTTGCGGTTGCAACCCAGTCAGTTGTACGGTTGTGGTTGGCCCATTGTGATTCAACCAGCCCGCCGGACCACTACCGACAACCCGGTACTGCACGTTGTATGTCAACCAATCACCATCGGGGTCCGTGGCAACCTCCCAGGTCACTTGCGCCGTAGTCTCCGCCACCTGGGACACTGAAAGCGGCCCCACCTGCGATGGCGGTTCGTTCACCCCGGTCCCTACCGGATAGACGTCCTCCAATTCCACGAAATCCCAGTAGAGCGTTGTGCCCGCCGCCACTAATTCGTCAGTAAGAACAACCTTGACTGTGCTGACGTCCTGCGGCACATCGAAGGCAAACTGCACGCGTTTCCATTGCCCCTGGCCGACCGGCGTATCGGTCTGCGCCACCGTACCGGCGGCAAGAGCATTCCCGTTGTCACGTGTTACACGAATCTTTGCCTGGCTGGCACTGCCGGATCCGGCCAGTACGTAGGCTGATACCGCATGCGTCTTTCCACCGGTGACGTTCACCGTGGTCATCGCAGTGTTCGAACCACCACCCCGTACCGTGCGCAATCCGTGCGTCCCGTGGGAAGCCTGCTGATGGCTGTCGTGGTAAGCCTGCACCCCGGCCGCAGAATAAGCCACGCGTTCGATCGACCCGCCGTCACCTGAGCTAAGCGTCCAGCCATCGGTACCCAAATCAAACTGCGGATTATCAATGAACTGGTTGTAATTACCGTTACCTAGGTAGTCGGTACTGCCCTTCGTATAGTAGTGATTTGCCAGTTGGGCAACGTAGCCGGTGGTCAGGTCATAGGAACGATAATAGACCCAGAAACCAATTCCCGGCATGGCTGATGCATCGGGATCATTACGGATCCGATGCAACTGTTCGTCAAGAAAACCGAGATAACCGATGTTCGCCACATCGTCAGCGGCAAAACCTTCCTGCGAAATGTAGAGGCCATATATCGATTTGTTCAGTAACCCGGGAATGTTTGCCTTGATCCGATCTACCCACGAGGGAATCAGACCCAGATTAGGATTGCCCTCGCGTAAATACTGTTCAATGACGTTGACGTCTGCATAGTCGCGGATCGCATTGAGAATCCGTGAATACCTACCGGGATTATCTGACAGTTGCCAGCGTGTCCATGCAAGGATGATCTTATCCGGGTAGAGCATGCGCAGCTGTTCAAACGCGGCAGCCACGTAACCTGCCCGGGCGCTACCATTCACCTCGGGATGAATCTCATCAATAATGATCGCGTCGTAGCCACCGTAAATCACACTGCTATCAAACGGTACCCGCCAAAGTGAGACCAGTTGGGCGGCACTGGTGGAGTCCGCAGGGTTGGTCACATGCCGGGCATAAACCTTGCCCTGCGACCGAATCTGGTCCAGGAACGATGCGTTACCCGAAGTACCACTGATGACATTGAAGTGTGGCAACACCTCGTTGGTGAAGTGGGAATCAACACCGTCGTGATGACCCGACATGTGCTTGATCGTGCTGGGCAGCAAGGTCACTGCGGCTACAGCTGGGTCCACACTATCTGCATCGACGTTCGGGCCCGAAGCCGTCTCAACTTCCACCACCACGGCATTGGGTGATTCAAGCGGCAATGACAGGACGACAGGATCCCCGGACAAAAGCAACCGAGGTTCGAGCGGTTCGAAGACCCGCGAACCCCTGATGCTAGGATCTGTCGGCACTTGTACAGCCCGGGACGATGCCGCGTTACTACGCCACCCCAACCACGCGAGCCATTGTGTCATGCGAAACTTCCTTCATCCCATCCGACAAACACTTATGTTTCATTGTAGGACCTGGCCGAGAATGTTTCTACCGTTAGTCCTGATTGATAGCTGATCCGATTGGACCAGCCATGTCGAACCCATCACACCCATGATTCAAATGGCCTACGCGATCAAGACGATCCAAATTTGGCGTTGGCAAGCCATCGTTCATTTATTACGACTTTGGAAACAGTTCACCAAGAACGTGGCTGCGATACCTGAATATTTCCAGAAGATCACGCTTGACCAGCAACCAGTGCACCAGGCTACTTCCAAGGACCTTGTACCGAATCTTATCCTGCATGAGGGAGGTGCCCCCTTCGTCGACAAACGCATGTTCATGGATCCACTGGCGATAGGGTCCTCGCAATTGGGAATCCTCGAACTTCTTCGGTGGCTCCCATTGAGTGATCACTGTACGCCACTTGAGGGAAATTCCCCTGATCTTCAAGCGATAGTCGATCAAGGCACCAACCTGCATCTGGATCGGGTCATCCGTGAGCACTTTGAACTGCAGCCATGGCGGCGTGATCTTTTCGAGGTTCCTTGTATCGAAAAAGAAGCGGAAGATTGCATCGCGAGACCAGGTGAACCGAGCGCGACATCGCAGGACATATTCACCACCTTCACGCGTGACCACGGGCGCAAGTTCCGCAACTGCAGGCGCTAATCGTGGCAACTCATCGGTACATTTCATGAGCGAATTACCCCAGGACCCGCATCATGAACCAGGCAGCTTAACATTTCAACGAAAGACCGTTCGCAGAGAGCCTGCTTGACTGGTTTATCCAAACGCATGATCTTGAGCCAAGTGATATTAATGGACAAAACCGCAGCGCTTGCCACATCATGAATTCCATATGCAGGGGATGGTATCGGGCGAACTACATTGCACCTTCAACCGCGCGGCCGGCCTCGACCACCACTTTAATTTCGAGCATCATACCGACCTGCGTAGTATCCTGTAATAACCTATGCGGTTGTAGCGAGACGCAATCAGGTCCAGCCCTGCTGACAGGGGCATCGGATCATATCCCAAGAGACCGAGGACCGCTTCATGACCAAACATTTACACCCTAATTCCCCGATGACCAACACACAGGCCAACCGAGCCATCTACCTTGACTTTGAGAGCGAGGGCAAAAAATTGGCCTCCGGCGAACAGCCCCCGCCGGTCCTTGGTGGCGTCTTGGTAGATGGATGTTACAAGCCAACCCTGCTCCATGACGACCTGAAGGAAGTAGCCAGCGCACTGCATTGGGGGTATGCCATGCTCAACGATTATCTACACGACTTCACAAGCAAGCCTTGCGCGAGAAACGCCTGATCGTGTATTTCACCTCTGCCGAGAAACAAATATTCGAGGACGCTGGTATTCCCTTCACTGACCACGGATTTGACCTTCGTCCTTTTGCCCGGAGGTCCGGTCTATTCAAGACACAGTGGAGGGAATACAAGACTAACAAAGAAAAGCTTCGCAAGCCGTTGGCCAAAACCACCGAGAAAAAACTTCGGCCCAAGGCCCATGGTTTACTTAGTCTTCTTGCCACCAGCATCGGCTTACCACGGCCATGCAGCTACGGCGCCGGATCCGTGGGCAAATACATACGATACTTCATGAAACAGGCGAAAACTAAAGGGCGTTATGCAGATTGGTCCAAGGGCGGCAAGACCAAGCTTACATTACTGAAAAAGCATAACGAACATGACTGCAAGTCAACACGGTACGTACTCGAATACATTCTTAATCACCAGTAACCTTCCAAGCTTGCAGCATATTTTCGGCCAAATATCGCCACGCCCTCTCGCAATTTACCTCAAGTATTTGTCCACAAATTCAATGATGTCGGATTCAACCTCAATAACACCTCGTGCTTTTTGAAGACCAAAATTTATCTCCGTGTTCTTTTTCTCAGACGACTTATCAACAATCTCAAGATATGGCTTTTCGATTCTCTTACCAAAACTATTCTGGAACTCGGAAGTCTTTTGAAGCGTACAGTTTACACCCCACTCTTCACTTTCAATTTCAATTACTTCATCCTTGGGCCACCGTCCATCAGTTTCACGAAACCTCTTTATCTCGCTAACACAGGCAAGCAGAAGCCTTGCCTTCTGAATACCGAAACAAAACCCGGTCTTCTGAGCCGAGCGGTCTTGATAGAAAGATTCTCCATCTATCAATATTTCCAAAATATGGTTGGAATTCGCCCAATCAGGCCTACATGTTGAGAACTCTACTATTTCATGTACTCCAATAACTTGGGAATAAAACAAGATTCGAGAACGGACACTAAATAGGCATGGACATGAAACCACGACCACGCACCCTGGTCGCACACCAGAAACGAACGCCATGGACTAACCGCAACCAGGAATGCCTATTGTTTACCATTTTACATCCATGACGAACAACGCCTTCCCACCTTGCCGATCAAGCGTTGTAAATTTTGTGCTGCATATTGCTAAAACCCTCCCGCCCATACACGTGGACGGGAGGGTTACTCCACTTGTCAAAGGCATCAGGAATATCCCCCGGCTTGGTCAGGCTTTAAAGTCCAGGTCTTTCATTGTGCCATTTCCACGCATCTGGCAGACCTTCATGGAGAACAGTGTCTGGGCATGTGCATAGCTATCCTCGCTGTCACCCATCTCTAATACCCTTTTCCTGTCGACACCAAATCTCATCCCATGAACCACTGACTCATGACTGGTTCCCATAAAGAGGAATCGCCATGAATATTCATCTTCATGTGTTCTAATCATCCGGTGAATATTTTCCTGCGTAAACTCCTTACTGGAATTTTCAAGCCCATCGGTAATGATGGCAATAACCACATCAACCGGCCGTCTACTCTTACCCACCTTCCTGTACCTTGCCGCCTGGGCCTTGAGTCTTTCCTGAGTCTCGATAATCGTTATCCCAATCGCATCAAGTAGTGCCGTAGTACCCCGGGGAACATAGCTTCGTTGATCAAGGAACGATGCATTTTTCATTTTCCGTTCTTGGTAGACCCGCTGATATTCATGATCAAACTGGACCAGTGACATTCGAGCACTTTCGCCGACTGCCTGCTGTTCGCCAATAAACAAATTAAAACTCTCGATCGCCTGGCCCCTGCGGGCCTGCATCGATCCGGACCGGTCAAGGACCACCGTGATATCCGCCATCCGAGTCATGCTCGATTTTCCACGCCGTGTTTTTGACTGCCTGCGAGTGGTCATAAGACCTCCTTAATTCTGGCAACCTCACCGGTCACCATTGGCTGGGGACAAGAGGGCCGGTACGTCCCGACCCTCTCCCCCCCTTACAAGTAAGGGGGGGAGAGGGTCGGGCTACCAGGGAATAACATTGGAAGGCAAGAACAACCTACCGCTGGCCGGCGTATGACAGGGTCATCACCAAGGAATGACCCGCAGTAAAATGTTATAAAACCCAGCCGCATTGAGTGGCATGCATAAAGGGACATGAACCGTGGAACAACGAGCCATCACAAGATCGGGCGTGAAGGTCAGCCCCGTAGGATTGGGGTGCGTAACCTTTGGCCGTGAAATTGACCAGGAAACCTCGTTCAAGCTCCTGGACCACGCATTGGACAAGGGGATTAACCTGCTCGACACCGCAGAATCCTACGGTGGCGGGCAGGCCAGGGAAGCAAGAGCAAAACAGATTGGGTTCGAAGATGACCGCGAAGTGACTACGGAAGTCAGTTCCTCCGAAAAGATCATCGGCCGGTGGCTCAAGGCCCGTGGCGTGCGCGATGAAGTGGTTATCTGCACCAAGGTCTGGACCACCGGGGGCGGTGGCATGTGGGCAACCGATATCACCCGATCCCTTGAAGAAAGCCTTGAACGCATGGGGATCAACCACGCAGACATTTTCATGATGCACATGCCTGATACAAAAGTGCCTATTGACCAAACACTTGGGGAGTTGAAGGAACTTTCCGATCGTGGACTGGCGCGAACAATCGGGGCCAGCAATTACACTGCCGATCAGATTCGCGAAGCGCTTGGCGTCTCGGAAAATCACGGCTGGCCGCAATTCGAGTCCATACAGCCAAAATACAACCTGATCGAACGGGAAGCTGAAGACCAACTCCTGGACCTCTGCGCACAACAGAATATCGGAGTCATGGCCTACAGTCCCTTGTGCCAGGGTTTCCTGTCGGGCAAATACACCTCCGACCCGGCCAGTATTCCCAAGGGGTCCAGGTTCGACATCAAGCCTACACATGGTCCCCGGTATTTCACAGACAAGAACTTTCGGATCCTTGGAAAACTTCGACAGCAGGCCTCTGAGTTGAGCGTGCCCATCGTACGCCTTGCCGTGGCCTGGGTCATGACCCATCCGGCGGTTACATCAACCCTGATCGGCGCCAGGACCTGTGAACATATCGACAATGGCATTGCAGCACTGGACTTGGCACTTGATCCCGATTTGCGCGAGACGATGTCCAGTTGGAAGTAACTCAAGAAATCCGGCCAACCATCTTCAAATGGCTCTTACGCTAACGCACCCAGTGCCTGAAAAGCGGCTTGGCCTTTTCCGGCAGCTTGGCAAATACATCGGGGGGGATGGTTGGCACCTCGTTTTCCGATAGCCCATCGGCTTCCACCATGTCAGCCCGCTCCTGTGATCCGGGCATGAGAATGTCAAGATTCAGCCACCACGGTGCATACCGAACCGGCGCGCCGACACGTGGCTTGTCACTTCGGTTTGATGCAACGGCATGCCACAGCCGGCTATCAAAAATAACAACGCTACCGGGGTCACCACAAACCTGCATCTCGGTTGGGTAGGACGCGGTTCGATCCACGCCGTTACCACCTGATGGATTGGTACTGCTGCGATGGCTGCCGGGGACAACAAAGGTGCCCCCCGTCTCAGGTGTGAAAGGTGTGATCATCCAGATCGTGGTCAGGTGCATCACTGCATCGGGGTACGGCATGAGCACGTGACCGGCGTTGTCCTGGTTGAACGGCCAATCGGCATGCCATTTACCACGTTCATTACCCGGAAAGTTGATGGCAGCAGTTGACATGGACACACGCACATGAGGTCCGAGCAATGTCTCGGCGATACCGAGGACCCGATCATCGGCAAGATACTCGGCCAGCGACTGGTCGTAACTGATCAACCCCTTACGTGTTTTTGCACCCTGGATAAGGGTTGTCCGGCCACTGCGTTCGACGGTTGCCTCGACACTACGACGTACCGCGTCAATTTCGCCTGCAGGGATAACACCTTCGAGGATACAAAAGCCATCTACGCTGATATGGCGTAATGCCTCGTCGACTGATTGGGCGGTGGCCGATGTACTCATAGCTGTCGATTCTAGTTTTTTTTGCTAATGCGGCAATGATCGCCCATGCAAACCGGCGGTATTTTTCTGCAGATCAAAACCTTACAATTACGGCGTGGACGGCTAAGTGGGTCAAGAAACTCGTGCATTTTCATCTCATGGTGATGTCGAGCAACAACATGGCTAACACAACAACGACCCTGACTACGCCCTGGTTGCATGCACAATCAACCCTACTTGGCTGTCTGTTTTGAACGAAACCGTAATTTCGTTTTCCGCTTCCGGCGCAAGGCACTTTTGCTTCGTGGCGCACTGGCTGCCTTGCGAGCCATGGGATGATTTGCAGGCTTCTTTTTCTTTGTCGACCCGAAACCCTCGGCTTGGCAACGTGGAATTGGAGCTCCGATCATCCGTTCAGTCGCCTTGACCCACGCCTGGTCATCATCGGTCACAAAGGTGAAGGCAACCCCTTCCAATTCTGCCCGTCCGGTACGCCCGATGCGGTGCGTATAGGCTTCAGGCGTACTGGGAACATCAAAGTTGATGACATGCGATACAGCACTTACATCAATGCCACGCGCCGCGATGTCCGTTGCGACCAGAATATCGTAACGCCGTGCACGAAACCCCTGCATGGCCCGGTCACGCTTTGCCTGGGATAGGTTTCCCTGGAGACCCACGGCTCGATGCCCGGCCTTGCCCAACTGCTCGGCGAGCCGACGTGCCCGATGCTTCGTGCGGGTAAAGACAATGGCAGAATCACAATCGTCTTTAGCAATCAACTGCTCGAGCAACGCGAGCTTTTGACGCTCCGTAACCATATACAGCGCATGATCAATCGTTTCGGCAGGGGCAGAACCTGCCAACTTCACCACATGAGGTTTCTTGAGAAGTTTATTGGCTAGACCCCTTATTTCATTAGGCATGGTGGCTGAGAAAAGAAGGTTCTGGCGTTGCGAAGGTACTGCTGCAAGGATCCGGCGAATATCCGGAAGGAAGCCCATGTCAAACATGTGGTCTGCTTCATCCAGCACAAGCACCTCGATCCCGTCCAGGCGGAGGACTCCCTGTTGGAGAAGATCAAGAATACGGCCTGGACAACCCACTACGATCCCAGGTTTTTTACGCAGGGCCTTGACCTGGTGCTGACTTGATACACCACCGTAGATGGTCACCAGCTTGATCCGGGTGAATTTCGCAAGGACCTTGATCTCTTCAGCGATTTGTGTTGCCAGTTCTCGCGTGGGTGCAACAACCAGGGCGGTTGGACCACTTTGTTGAGCTTTGAGTATCCGATCAAGTATCGGCAGCGCAAAAGCAGCGGTCTTACCCGTACCGGTCTGCGCAAGACCGAGGACATCCCGCCCCGCCAAACCGGCCGGAATGGTTTCCATTTGGATCGGCCTTGGATCACCAAAACCCGCTGCCCGAACCCCCCGTAACAGGACGTCGGGAAGCTTGAGCTGATCAAAACCGCTTAGTGGTGTTGTTAAATTATCTGTCATGAATAAACTCATCTCTAGCCCGCACCGGCCGGTTTTACTGCGAGGACACGGTCTTGATTTATCGACCTATCCTACAGGCAAGGGGAGAAAATGTTTTCCTGCGGACAAGACCTCTATCGCACACAAAGTCAGTGCCATGCTAACAAGAATACATGCTTTGCGTTTTACGACCTCTATCTAAGCTGGCGCAAGTGTTTATTATAGAAGGTGGCGCCACGCCTCGGACCAGCATCATGAACCTTAAGGGGGCATGCATTTCGACAACAAACTTGAGAAAAGTGAACGGAA
>CAUZIY010000067.1:0-15431 GCA_963579995.1 Phycisphaerae bacterium | reverse complement strand
CTCGAGGCGGTCAACTCGGGCTATAACGCCTTTGTCAATGCGGTAGTACGGGAGTGTTTGGCCCGGCAGCATTGTGCCATGCTGATTCATTTGAATGAGCCGGCTCTGTGCCACATTGGGCTCAAAACTGGGCGGTACGTGACGCAGGCTGGTGGCCAGCAGATCCAGATCCTCAACCGCCTGATCAATGGGTCGAAAGTGCTCTGGTGGTTGCCCGTTGGCCACGGTCGGCATAAGCAGCAGGCCCCATGCTAAGCAAGCCAGAATCCGAATAGCTGAATGACTCATCCATCGTCCTCATTGGCTGCCGGGTCTTTTTCTGGAGCATCTTGACCGCCACTTGGACTATCGGTTTCATCGGCTGGCGGTGTGACATCATTATTGGTTTTCACGGCTTCTTGGTCGTTTGATGGGCTAGCCGTCTCGCTGGCCACCACGGTGGTGTCATCGGGTGCCGTCGTATCTTGTTCTGGGTCAGTTTGTTTGTCTGCCGGGCTAGCCGTCTCGCTGGCCACCACGGTGGTGTCATCGGGTGCTGTCGTGTCTTGTTCTGGGTCAGTTTGTTCGTCTGCCAGGCTAGCCATTTTATCGGCTCGTGCGAGGGTGGCTTCGGCCGGTTCGTGATTAGCTGCAGCTTGGCGTTTTTCCTGGCTTTTGATGTAATGTTCGGGGAGTTCTGGAATAGTTCGATGGGTTCGTTCGATCATTACAGGAATACCCGGTAATTTCAATAAATCACCTTCGACTTTCCTGCCGGTATTGGTGTTCTTGATCCACCAGCGCATAGTTGTGGCTGAGCCTTTCTTTTGTGACAGGGGTGGGAAGTCACCGGACTGATCAAAATCCATTGTGAGCGTATGCTCAACGGGTATCGCTTTATTCCAAATGATTTCCTTGCTTACCAGATCCTTGACCGACACACTGGTTGGCAGGAAGATGGTGCTGTGGAACACTTGTTTGTCCTCACTGCAGCCACTCAGTGGGAAGTATACGGCCAGGATCATTAGGATCAGTAGTTGGGGGCAATGTCGCATTGGGGTACATTCCTCTCGGGCATGGGGCATGTTGTGTGAATTCCAAGTCACAATAAGCCTTGGAGCATGGGCAAACCAGTTAAACGAATGTCCATAGGCTCCATTAAATGATCGGCCAATCAGTTGGCTGTAATTGATGACAATCCCTTGGTTATTCTCTCTATTGGTTAATAAGATTATAGGACGCGCGGTGGCGACATGGCTTGCCGTTGCTCACGGTACTGGGTTGGGCTGACACCAGGGTTGCTGGAATTTTCCTGTGAGGCGTTCATGGTTCTTTAAACCACTTCGTGTGTTAAGGGTGCGATTGGCCTTCAAAAGTAAGGCGACACAGGCACCTTCCAGGTTCATGTGTCATCAGCTGGCTGCTCGATTTGGTACTCAATGAGCCCCTGACGGCAGTCGATGTGTGCTGAGAAGAACTTTCGCCTGTATTGCCAGAATAGCGGCCAGATCACCTGGCGATCCGTTTCCGGTAACGGTAACTGATTAAGATTGGCGGGCTTATGCCATTCGAGTGTGCCTTCAGGGATTGTTTGCTCTTCCACCTGGACGGGCTTCAATACCTCATATAGAAACATCAGCCAATGCATTCGGTCTTCAAAACCAGCTTCTGATACGATCCCGGTTAGGTGTAGCTCGTTCGGATTTATCCGCAGGCCCACTTCTTCGTGAATTTCGCGAATCGCACAGCAACAGGGGCTCTCTCCTATCGATTTTTCGAGTTTTCCCCCTACAGGAGATAGCAAATCGCGGTTGGGCGATCGGTTTCTTCGTAATAATAAGATTTGGCCTTGGGCGTCAAACAGATAGCATAATGCGGCGATGCTGTAAGGCAGTGATTGGGACATTGGACGCATGATAAAACATCAGGCGGCCTCATGTTGTTGGGGAGCAATGGGAGCGTTGGGCGATTCCTGCCAATCTTCACAACTGTCAAGTTGGACCTGCATGGGGCATGTCTTTCGGTATCCGAGTTTGCGAATTACTTCAAGTACCTCCGTCCAACTTGGATAGGGGCGATTATTAGCGCGTTTATAAGCATCCATGGCTTTCACGAACAGAAATTGTTCGGTGGTCATTTCGCCCTCTTCGGCCCGTCTCATGAAGTCACTGCGGCGTCGACCCGGGCCGCGGCGGCGTTCAAAACCAGTTGGAGATAATCGCTCATCGACAACGGATTGGCGTCTATCCTTTGAGCAATCTCGGCGATTCTTTTCCTGGTTTTCTGGTCCGGTGGATAATTGGTCGTGGGACATGGGTATTCTCCCGCTTCTTGGTCGAAAATGTTGTCTTTTAGCCGGTAGAAGGCTAATCGTTATCAATCACGTCGTCGAGATAATCGTCATCTTCGTCATCGAAGAGGTCATCATCATCTTCATCATCTTCTTCTTCTTCTTCTTCTTCTTCTTCATCGAAGAGGTCTTCTTCATCATCGTATCCGTGGTTTCCATCATCATCTTTGTCCTCTTCTTCATCGTCAAAAAATTGGTTGTCCTTCAGATCATCTTCGCCCCTATTGATCAGTTGGATTGGTAGTGGCCACCATGGCCCCGCCTTAGCTTCGTTTTGGTTACCGGACCATGAATTGCATTGCGATCCATACCATTTCTTATCTTGCATGTCACGATCTCCAATCAATGGCCCTAAAGTCCAATGGCTGGTACATGGTCTGTCTTTTTGGCCACGGCAATTCTTGCGGTTACACTATCGGTCGCTCGCGTTTTGTCAATGGTTTTTTTCTGGGCGGTACCTAGAGTTGCCTTGCTGGCCGTGTGGCTGGTGGGATTATCTTGCGAGTATGAGTCCCGCGGACAAGGAGGGCTCGATTGTCCGGTGATAGTCAGGCTAGCTCACAGCATTGGAATTTCGGACCGGCTATTTTCGCTTGGTTGTTACCAGGTTGGGGCCATTGGCTGGTGGGCGAGCGGTGTCGTGCCATGTGCCTGGCAGGTGGAATCGGCCTGTTGTGGTTGGTGGGATTGCTGATTGGTGGTATTAGCGTGATTGATCGCCAAGCCCATCCGGCTTGGTTCTGCGCACAGATGCTTACAGCTCCCAGTATTGCCGTCGATTATCTGGCCAATCACTGGGTCGGTACGAGCCTGATGGCCCAACGACATGATGACCGTGAGGATACGGGGCATCCGCCAAGTTTCGGGCGGGTACGTGAGCAGGGTATCCTGTACACTTCCTTGGCAGGTCTGTTGAATTTGCTTTCAATGGTTGATGTGGTTTATCGACAGCATCAACCTCGGGAAACTCCCAATGCAGGCGTATCAACTAAACCTCGCCCGTGATTTCATCCGGCGGCCAACCGTGATGGGGTCGGGGCCAACATTTGCGAGTGGATACAATTGATTCTGATAAGCGCTTGGTTCCTCGATCCATTGCCTCTGGAGGATTATTGGCTGCTCCTCCTTTTTCCGCTGGTTTTAGCGATTTCAGTGGTCTATAAGGCAATTAAAATAGAGAATCTGTCACAGTTGCCTTGGCAAGCAACTGTGATGGCAGGCCAGATTATCGCATTCATGGTGGGGGCGGCTGTTTTATTATGGCTGGTGTCAGAGGTTATTTGGTGATGGGTGGGGGGGTAATAATTTATTTCCTGTTTCTGTCAACGTGTCGTACGTGGAAATGTTGTCATGAAAGAGCTGTTACAAACCCTATTGGCTGGCACCGCGCTCACAGTTAATCAAACAATCGAAGCGTTTGAATTGATCATGACCGGTCAGGCCGGTGCGGCTGAAGTGGGCGCACTGTTGATGTTGATCCAACAGCGAGGTGCTACGGTCGATGAATTGACCGGTGCGGCAACGGTAATGCGTCGCAAGGTGACCGCAGTGAAGGTGCCGACGGGGTTAACGGTGGTTGACACTTGTGGTACCGGTGGCGATCACACGCCAACATTTAATATTTCGACTGCAGCAGCTTTGGTGACCGCGGCGGTGGGTCGGCCCAAAGGGGTTGTGGTGGCCAAGCACGGTAACCGCACCATCACGCGGGCAAGCGGTTCGAGCCAGGGGCTCGAAGCCCTTGGCGTTCATCTTGATGTTGACGTTCAAATATTGACTCGATGTCTTGATGAAGCAGGTATCTGTTTTTGTTTTGCGCCGGCTCACCATCCTGCCATGAAACATGCCATGCCTGTCCGGATGGAGCTAGGGGTTCCGACTATTTTTAATCTCTTGGGGCCGCTGACAAATCCTGCTGGTGCATCGCACCAGGTGATCGGTGTGGCAGACAAGGATCTGACCGAACCGATCGCTACCGTACTTGGCAAACTTGGTTGTAAAGCCGCCATGGTCCTGCACGGAAAGAAGCAGTCAGATGTTATGGGCCCCGGTTTCTGCGAGGCCTCGGTTTGTGGTCCAACACAGATTACTCAACTTGCAGGCGGAAAGATTGAGACGTTCGAAATCCATCCGGCTGATCTTGGACTGGGTGTGTCAAACATTGATACGCTTTTGGTTGATGATCCAGGGGGCAGTGCCCGAGTGATAAGGTCAGTCCTGGCCGGTGAGCTGGGCCCTGCGCGAGATATCGTGTGTGCTAACGCCTCGATTGCGATGGTGATTGCCGGTTTGGCTGGGGAACTCGCTGAGGGCGTCAGACTGGCGGCAGAGGCAATTGATCGAGGTGCCGCATCAGCGACATTGAATTCACTGGTCAATCTGACGCAGGCATGCAACACTGCGGCCAGTTGATCAGGGGTAGTTGCGTTGCAGCCTGGTGTTCCATGTTATTGAACCATGACTACTTTGCGTACGGTTCGAATCTCAATCTTTGCCAGATGCGTAGGCGTTGTCCGGATAGTCAACGAATTGACAAGGTTATCCTTCGTGGCTATCGGCTCGTGTTTCCACGTCGGGACATCCATTGGCGTGGTGAGGTGGCTGGAATTGCACCGGATGTTGGCTTGCATGTCGAAGGGACCCTCTATCGTACATCGGACAATGACCTGGCAGCACTAGACCGCTACGAAGGGGTTTGCGAAGGCGAATATATTTGCGCCAATGTTGTCGTGGAAATGTCGGATCATAGCAATAGGACCGCATTGACTTACCTTGCGGTTGCCGAGGTTGAATCTGAATCCTTTTTTGCTCCATGGGATCGGTATCTGGACGCAATTATTCAAGGTGCACGGGATCATGACCTGTCTTATCAGTGGATTCGGTACCTGCAGGCTTTCCGTAAACTATCAGCGTAGAGGTTTCAAGGAATGTATAGCCTGGCAATTGAAACATCGACACATCATGGATCAATTACGTTGGCCCGTGGGGACTGCATACTGAGGTCAGAAAACCTAGCGCAAAGTCGACGCCATAACCTCAACTTGATTCCCTCAATTGGAGATCTATTTGATAGTTGTGAGGTATGCCGGGCGGAGCTCGCCGAAGTATACGTTTCAATTGGACCTGGCTCATTTACCGGTTTGCGTGTGGGTGTTGCAACTGCACAGACTCTTTGCCATGCATTGGGGTGTCGAACTGTAGCGGTGCCCACACTCGATGTCATTGTTGAAAATGCGCCGACAGATCGAGGCCATGTGGCGGTTTGCCACGCACCCAAGGGCGACCATCTGTATGCATCGGTTTATCAATATATTGCCGGGCAGTGGCAGGCATACGGCGAGTCTGGTCCGACGACCAAGGAAAGAATCTGTGGTCAGTCGCCAAGACCGCTTTTGGTCCTTGGAGATTCGGTGTCGGCTTTAGATTGGCCGGCAGATGTTGAAACACTGGATGAGAGACTGGCGGTGCCACGAAGTGACGTTGTATGGCGCCTTGGTCGGGACAGATCCTTGCAGCATCAGTTCACAGAGCCCTTTGGACTTTTACCTTTGTATGCACGACGGCCAGAAGCCGAAGAGCTGTGGGAGCAGCGTCAAGCATCTCATAACTAGTGGACCTTGAATACAGGTCCAATTTGGTTCATTGTGCTACGATGTGAGTGGCGTGTTTGTTCCAGAGTGCATGATACTTAGTTCTGAAGTGTTTTATGTCGCCAAGAATTGTGATTGTTGGACGCCCGAATGTCGGTAAGTCCAGTTTGCTAAATATGCTGGCTGGGCGGCGGATTAGCATTGTCGATGCGGTTCCTGGTGTGACTCGTGACCGGGTGGGTACGATGATCGAATTGCCGCCACTGGATGCAGGTCAAAAAGCGTTAACCGCGGAACTGATTGATACCGGGGGGCATGGCGTGGAGGATGTCCAGGGCTTAACGGCGGAGATTGAGCGCCAGATAGCTTGTGGTGTCGAGGAAGCGGATCTTGTTTTGTTCGTTGTGGATGCTCAAAGTGGGTTGTCGCCCTTGGATCATAATGTGGCGCGACTACTTCGAACCGGTGACATGGAGGTTCCCATCTTAGTGGTTGCCAACAAGGTCGACGATGCGGTGCACGAAGGGGATGCTTACGAAGCACTGCAGTTGGGAATGGGTGAGCCGCTGATGGTTTCTGCGACCAGCGGATATCAGAAGGGTTTGCTGACTGCTGCAATCCGCCGAAAGCTTGATGGTTACGTCCAAGATTTGGCCCGTAATGGCTCGTCGCGAGGTGAGGTTGCCGATGGCATGCGATTGGCCATCGTGGGTAAGCGTAATGCCGGAAAGAGCACACTTGTCAATGCGCTGGTGGGCGCCGAACGCGTGATTGTCAGTGAGCAAGAAGGCACCACACGCGATTCAGTGGACGTGCGATTTGAGTGGGGTGGTCACGTTTTCACAGCCATCGACACCGCTGGGGTACGTAAACGCAAGAGCATAAAACAGGATATTGAGTACTACAGCCATCACCGGACGTTGCGTAGTATTCGTCGGGCTGATGTGGTTCTGGTTTTGGTCGATGCCTCAGTCCAAATTAGCCAGGTGGACACCAAGCTTGTTTCGGAAATTCTCCGTCACTACAAGCCATGTGTATTGGTGGTGAACAAGTGGGATCTTGCGGAGGCACATCATACACAGCAAGAATACATGGACTATCTCGACAAGTCATTGCGGGGTCTATCCTATGCGCCCATTGTGTTTATCAGTGCCGAACATAACGAGGGCGTGAAAGATGTTATCGAGATGGCTTTGACATTAAATCAACAGGCCGGTCATCGTGTTCCAACTGCCAAGATTAATTGTGTGATCGATCAGATTCTCAGCGAACGGACTCCTGTCTCCAAGTTGGGCAGGCAGCCGAAGGTTTATTATGCATGCCAACTCCAGGTCCATCCCCCGACGATTGCCCTATTTGTCAATAAGCCACATCTATTTGATGCTAACTATGAACGGTTTTTGATCAATCGCTTGCGCGACGACCTGCCCTACAGCGAAGTACCGATCCGGCTACTTATCCGTGGACGTCAACGCACTCCAGATTCCGCAAACGTCGACAGGGAACCGGCTCGGCGAACGGTGGATTAAGAAAAACAAACCCGGATTTCCCATTTGGCCATGAGTTTCTTTGCGGCGCCCGACATATTCACCCTGTAGAATCCCGCTCATTCTCACCGGCATCACATGGGAGTTCTATACCCCCACGGCGGAAAACCAGTGGATGTCGAACGCAAGCCGGCAACAACGTTCAACACGCCCTGACGTGACTACCTTGGCCACGATCCGATAATTGTTATGGCATTGCTCTATGACAAGACGACGGCCATGCAGAATCACGATTAATAGAATCTTAAGAATTAAGATCCATCTCTACATATTCGACGGTAACTTTCACCTCTTGTTCTTCTGGGTTTATTTTGTCTTATTTTGCTAGCAGAAAATCGTCGCGATGATTCTAAGATTCGCAGGCAATCAACGACAAAATAATATTTCACAACTCCTTGATCTTGTCCATCAGCCAGCGGCCAAATCTGTTCTTGGTCATCGGCCCGGGGGTTTCCTGTCGATTGTCCGCAGTGATCCAAGTGGGGGTGATGTATTGTGATCCTGGCGTGTTCAGTGGATTGGCAACAATTGCGTCAACGCCTTTCCTTTCGAGTTTGGCAACCGCATGTTCATCTAGTTGTTCAACTGCCTCAAGTGCAAACGCCACGATTCGTTGTTGTCGCGGGGGACGTGAAAGTTCCGCAACCAGATCTATTGTACGTTGCAACTTCAAGGTCCATGCCTGCGAATCACCATCCTGTTCTCGCCGTTTTTTCCCCTCCAAGATTGACGTGGGCTGATAATCTGCCACAGATGCGGCCATGAATAACATATCGTGTCGTGGGAATTCATTGTTGAGTAAATGTTTGAGGTCAGCAGTTGATTCGAATCGCAAGATGCGGCAGGCATCATTGTGTGTTAGGTCTAACCAGAGTGATGAATCAATGCCTGGTCCCATTAGTACGGTGACATGGTGCTCGTCTTCGAGTGCTGCGCGTGCAATGGCCAAGCCCGTTCTGCCACTGGAGCGGTTGCCGATGTAGCGTACTGCGTCGATCGCCTCCCAGGTTGGGCCAGTGGTGATCAAGATCTGCATCGTATTAGGTGGCATTAAGCGATTCAGGGCCGATGGTCACGATTGTCATCGGGCCTGGTGGGTTTTCGGCGACGAACTGGCGTAAGGCTGAGATCGTGATCCCATCAACCCGTTCGATTAGCTCATTAAGCTGTCGTGGCCGTCCATACAGGTACTGGTCCATGGCGATTGTACTGGCGCGGGCGGTGGTGGATTCTCCTTGCATAACCAGTCGAGACTTCATGCCCACGATTGCCCGATTGAATTCGTTTTCGTCAATGCCGTTACATAACCCAAGCAGTTCAGCCTTCAGTAAATCAAGTGATTCCTGGGCTCGTGGAGCGGTCGTTCCTACATAACTCAGTATGGCTCCCCGGTCCTTCTGGCTGGCATAAGTGGCATAGACGCTGTAACAAAGGCCACGTTTTTCGCGAAGTTGAGTGAATAATCGACTACTCATTCCACCGCTGAGTATGGCCGTGGCTGCTCGACAAAGAATACTAGAATCATCTGGTTCTGGCAGCGCATCGTACATCAGGCCAATGTGCACCTGCGCTGATTCAGTCGTCACATGGTGATAGCCCCGAGATCCGGCTTGGCCCACTTCGGTGGGCTGCGATGTGCCCTGCCAGTCGGTGAACAGTTGATGGATCTGATCAAGCAAGCGATCCCAATCGAACCTGCCTGCAATTCCAAGAATGGTTTGATCCGGAACGAAAGTTGACTTCCAGAATTGGCGAATGTCCTGTTCACTCATGGATTCAATGTGTGCAGCTTGCCCCAGTGGTGAACGGCAGATCGGCGAGGGATAGTGGCGCCCCCGTAACTCAAGGAACACTTTTTGCTGGGGTTCATCTTCAAGTGCGGCGATCGCTTGCAGGGCAAGATCACGGCTTGGGTCAAGGGTGTTATTTGAAAGTGTTGGACGACGAATTATATCGACTAACAGTGGTAATGCTTTGTGCAGATTCTGCGCCAGCATCGTGGCGCCAAGGCGAAGATGGTTTGTTTCAACCCCAGTCCCACGCTGAACACCGAGTCGATCCAAGGCGTTACTGTGGTCTCTGGCATTCAGGTCACCGGCCCCTCGGCATACCATTTCAGCTACCAGCGTTGCTACCCCCTGGCGATTTTCGGGTTCAGTGGTGACACCGGCGGGCATCAACGCGGTCATTGCAACAGACTGGGCGGATGCAATATATTCAGCAGCCAGTCGCATGCCATTGGGAAGTTGGTGTTGGTATATTTGCCCCATGATAAGGTAATTGTAGCCAGAATATATGCCCGTGTTGAATGTGGGAATCAAACAGGGAGATTGGCTTAATGAAAGATGGGTAGGGGGTGTCGTGATACCCTCAATACTTAATGTGGTTGCTAGCCGCTTGGACCGCACAGTGTTTTGCAACAGTTGACGCCAACTTCAGATACCAACCGGCAGGAACCGGAATTTCATCATACGCGGTCGATACAAGAATCTGGTGGTATATTAGAACTACGGGCTAAACGCGTGAGGATGAATCAGTTACTTTATTGATATCGCTCAGCATTGTCTGCCGCAGTGCGGCAGTTTTAGGCGACCATGGCACCCAGTGAACTCTTGGATCAGTTAAACCAGCAAATCATCGACTGCAAACGATGTCCGAGGTTGGTGCAGTACAGTCACCAGATTGGTCGAGATAAACGTGCCCTGTATCGTGACAACCAGTACTGGGCCAAGCCGGTACCGAATTTTCTACCTGGTTCTGCGTGTACGGGCGATCCACGATCAGCGCGGTTGCTGGTTGTAGGGCTGGCGCCGGCCGCTCATGGCGCCAATAGAACGGGGCGGATGTTTACCGGTGATCGGTCAGGTGATTTTCTGTATCGAGCATTACACCAGGTGGGATTTGCAAGCCAGGCGGAGGCCACCGATGCCGCCGATGGTTTGGAATTACTCGGCACACTGGTTACCGCGGTAGTTCATTGTGCTCCACCTGGCAATAAGCCCACCAGCCAGGAGCTTGAAAACTGCTCGTATTGGTTCGATCAAACCTTTGATCTTCTTGTTGATCTGCGGGTCATACTCTGTCTGGGGAGTATTGCACTTAGATCGGTATTGAAGTTTTACCAACGCCGCGGGTGGGTCGATAAACTCGCCCAATGTCCGTTCGGGCATGGGGCAGAATATGGCTTTTGTGCCGCGCCCAGTCTGCTGTGTTCCTATCATCCCAGCCAGCAGAACACATTCACTGGTCGCCTGACCGAATCCATGATGCTTGACGTACTGTGCCGCGCCAGAACGATTATTGGGTAATCGTGCCGGTTTTTCCGAGATTCAGGAGATTTCTTGCGGTAATCCGCACGCCTGACTCCTTTGCCGACAAACCCGCGTGCCAGGACACCCGATAGTCCTTCAGATAGGTCTGATTGGCCATGCGATTTCAAGAGAGATTGGTGCGGAACTAGTGATTTGTGGTTGTAAATTTGTGTTTTTGGTGTGGTTAGGTGAGCTGCGGTTTCCGCGATGTCGCCCTAATGCGAAACCATGCAGCGATGGGGTGATCTGCCATTGATGTACAATGCCGCGTCGCGTTGAGAAGGCCGAAAGTGGTTGGCCAGCAATGACTCATGTGATCGCAAAGCAAGTTGCCAGTGTACTAATCGGAGAGCAGGCTCCAGGTCAATGTTTTGCCGATACATGGGCACAGCTCTCTCAATGTCTGATGTCCATCATCACCATCGACGACCTTTATGCTTTGGTTGGCAAACAAATCCCTAGTGTATTTGACAGTGAATTCGCGGCGCTTTCACTTTTGGACAGTGAGGGCGTCCATTTTTCATCAAAGATCCATAATCAGCCAGACCAGCCGGGTATCCCCTGCCGATTCAGACTTGAGGGCGATGTGTGCCAGCGTGTATTGCAGATCAGCGGGCCGATTTTGATCAATGATTGGCAATCAGAAATATCTGTTTACGATGCATTGTTGTGTCAAATGCCCCGCGACGCGGGGTCCGCCATGATCGTGCCGGTACCAGGTGAAGGGCCAGTGTATAAAGGGTTGTTGATCGTAGCGGATGGTTGTGCGGATAGTTTCTCGACTTTCGATGCGGATCTTTGTGGAAATATTGGTCTACAGTTGGGTGTTAGTATCAGTGCCGCCAGGCGTGATGCTTCAGGATATAGGTAAAATTGGCATGCCTGACCGGCTGCTATCCAAAGCAGGACGACTTGATTCTAACGATTACGACCAGGTCAAGAAGTATGCTGCATATACCAGGGCGATCCTATCGCAGGTGGAATTTACGGATCAATACCGGGATATGGCCGCATTGGCAGCAACGGGTCATGAGAGATTGGACGGCAGTGGGTATCCAGATGGCTTGGTAGGGACACAGGTCCCACTAAAGACTCGTATTCTGGCTGTTGCTGATCTGGTTACGTCATTGACCGAGCCACGTCGCCATCGTCCGGGAATACCGTTGCACGCAGCGGTTTCTATTCTCGATGATCTGGTGCCTGGTCAACTCGATAGCCGCTGTGTGGCCGCACTCAAAGCATTTCTGGGAATTGGTCCCTTGCCGCGTACTGCCGCATGATGTCCATTGATCGGATGATCAGTTATCATCGTCTCCCTTAGTGATCATGTTTGGGTAATCCTGGAAGCAAGGCAGTGTCAAATCAATCCACGCCACAGCACGTACTTGTGACGGGCGCCGCAGGAAAGATCGGTCGAGCAGTTTGTCGTGAACTAACGTCACGTGGACATGCAGTTCGCAGCTTTGATCGTCATGTGTTGCCTGCAGAGTTGAAACAGGATGTAGAAGTGGTGGGCGGTGAACTTGATGATGTCAAGGCTGTACGGCGGGCGGTTTCGGGGATGGATTGCGTCATTCATTTGGCGGCATATCCAGACGTCGCCGATTTCATGACGGAATTACTCCCGGCCAATGTGATAGGTCTCTATCACGTGCTTGAGGCGGCTCGTGCTGAACAGGTGCAGCGTCTTGTCCTCACCAGTAGCGTGCAAGTTGCTTGGGGTCTTAATTGGAATGAACGGACCATCAGCGTCGAGGAACCACCGGCACCTCCAAACCATTATGCTGTCACTAAAGTACTTGCCGAGGTGTGGGGTCGGATGTATGCACAAGAATATGGCATGAGTGTCATTGTGGTTCGACCTGGTGCATGCCCACGTTCACAGGAACAAATTGATTTGATTGGCAAGACATTCGAAGACCCATCCTGCATTTACTTAAGCCCGGGCGACGTGGGGCGATTTTATGCCCAATGTGTAGAATCAAAGGGCATTGACTTTGCAATTCTTTTTGCCATGAGTAAGACGACGGGTCATGTCGCATACGACATCGAACCGGCGCGTCGGCTAATAGGTTATGAACCCCAGGATCAATGGCCGGTCGGTTGTGATGTGGACTTGCCATGATCGACAGGCACTTTGGTTGTTGACGGTGTAAGCACCGGCAGGTTCACGATGTGAATTTCAGGCTTACTGGTAGGCCGAGAGGATTTGAATTCCTTCGGATTCATCGATAATAACTCGTCACCTCGTTGGCGGGCCGCTTCCATCTTCGGATGGCGTATCTCGCGATAGCCGGTTACGGTCTCTGGTGTGCTGAGGATGGCTAGCCATCTTTCGTAGTCTTTGCTACCGACATATTCAAAACGGTCTACCAGATCTTCATACCAATCACGGAATGCTACTTCGCCCTTGTGGGGCAGGATGTGATAAATCAGATCACGCAGTGGTCGTGCTGCAGCCATGAGCCGCAACTGCCAATCGCGGCTCTTCCATTCGAACCCGAATTTGCATCCGAATAGGATGATCTCTGGGCGGTTATGGTGTCTATAGATGATACGGTCGCCATTGTTGTGGTTGACGTTGAATCGCTTGCGGTCTCGTTTGTATTTCTCGGGACTGGTCAGTAGTGCCGCAACATAAAACTCGTCCTTGATCAACATGACTTTGGCAAGGTTCCATACAACTGCTCGTGTGATGCGATAATCCTTTTTGGCATCATCTTTTTTAAACACATCAACCAGGCGATAGCAGTATTGCTTTGCGTATGCCATGCCGCCCCAGGTCAAACAGTCGTAGGCTCGAATTACAACATCACGGATCAGTGGGTCCGGGACACAACTGCCCCGTGTGGCGCGGAAAGTCTGCTTCATAAGAATCCGGAAATGTTTGGCGAGTCGGTCGCCTCGCTTGCCGCGACGAGAAGCACGGATGGTATTCAACTTGTGTCTTAGGCATTGTCGAGATGATTCGTATTCATGCTTGAGGTGAACGGTGAAGAGGTCCGGGCGGACAGCAATCAATCGACCAATATTGAAAGCACGAAAATTGCGCTGCAGGTCATGCTTGATGGTCAGTTGGATGGCCTTTTCGATGGATTCTAACGTCAGGGGCAAGAACCCCTTTTGATAGGCCATTCCGAGAATCATGATGTTTGTATAGAGTTTGGAATCGAGCATTCGTTCGCATAGGTCGCCGACATTAAATCCATAATAATGTTCTGGATGTGTGTACTTGCGCAGCGTTGCGTCAAGGTCGTTTGGGTCGAAACGATCACGACCCATTAAACTTAAGATGGTTGGGGTCTTTGCGGTGTTGATGATTGCGGCGGTACGCTGCGAAGCCACGCGATGTGGAAGAGCCGGGTCAATGCCCCGTAGTGCTTCAAGCAAATCAATGCCGAGCAGCAAGTCAGCTTGGCCGTAGGGGATTAACGGCGTGGTATTGTCCAGTATCGTATTGGAGACCCGAGCCGTGGTATCAACGTTTGCGTTGGAGGGCTTATCTACTGTGTCCGAATGGTTCTTACGCTTGAAGACCAATTGGGAAAAGACGCCACCATTTCGGATGGCCAGCCCCTTTTTGTCAAGGTATTGAACGGCGTAGCCCATCTTCAAACCCGCTGTCACCAGCAATGCAGTGCAGGTTCCGATCCCCATGCCGCCGACGCCGGCCAGGTAGCATCGCCATGTTTCCTGGTCAGCATGGATCGGTCGTGGCGGCGCAGGCAAGTTGGACAGGTCGACCTTTTCATCTCTCTGGCGTTGCGGTCCTTTGCGAGTAACAGTTACAGATTCAAACGAAGGGCATCCAATATGAATGCGTTGGCACGCGCCGTCATTGACGCACCATGATATGTCCGTTTGGATTTTGGGGCCGTAGTCGGTGGAGATGTTTATCAGGCCCGGGCAACCGGTCTGTGTGGTGCATTCAAGACAGTTTTCACATACTTCACTGGCCACATTCATGTAGGTTTTGCGTGGCAGGTAACCCAATTGACGCTGTATCTGGTTTTCTTGAATGCGTTGGCGGCGATAATAAGTGATCCCACATTCCTTGTCCGCAATCACGATTTTCACGCCGTCAGCAAGAATGGTTTGTTCCAGTAGTTGGCGATAACGCTGTCGGTCAGCCGGGTTGATGCGTACAAGGCGAGCATCTTTGGCCAATTGTTTAGGAATCATGCCGCGGATCGTCCGCTCGATGTCCTGGGCAAGCATTGGGTTGCCGGTCAGATCGCATTCGTTGCCTGGGTTGGTCTGATGGCCGGTCATGGCGGTCGTTTTATTGTCAAGAATGATGTAGGTGATGTCCTGCCCGGCCGCTAGAGAATGGCTGATGGCGATCTGGCCGCTGTGGAAAAATGTGCCGTCACCCATAAAAACGATTTGTTTGTTTTCAATGAATGGGTCGACGCCACTGCCAGTTCCACCTCCAAGGCCCATGCCGCTGTAATTGTGCATGAGCGGTTTGGTGGGTTCAAACATATACATTGTGTAACAGCCGGTGTCGCCATGACAGACCAGGTCGACTGGTTTACGCTTATGCGTGTCGAGCATGTAGGTGGGATCGTGAAGATCATTTCGTAATTCGAGCAGCACGCTGGATGAATCTCGGTGTGGACAGCCTGGGCAGAAAGTCGGTGTGCGGCTGGGG
>CAUZIY010000066.1:0-15515 GCA_963579995.1 Phycisphaerae bacterium | reverse complement strand
TCGGGGCGGCAGCCAGTTTCGTGGTGTGGCACCAGGCACACTGGCAGACGATTACGAGCTGACCTGGACCTTTAAGACAGGTGGATCAGTAAAGTCCTCTCCTGTGATCAGCCGGAATTTGGTGTTCATTGGATCCAATGACCAATGTTTGTATGCAATTGATTTGCAAAGTGGGGTTAAGCGATGGGAGGTGAAGACCCATGGTGCCATTGAAGCGCCACCAATTGTTGTCGACAATCATGTCTATGTGGGATCGTTCGATGGTCAACTATACGCCATTGAAGCGGCCACCGGTACGGTAGCCTGGAAATACCCAACGGAAGATAAAATTATCGGCAGTGCAAACTGGACACCACTCGAGGGGCACGAGGCAGGAGGTATTCTGGTTGGCAGTTATGATAATCATCTGTATTGTATTGATGCTGCTACTGGGGAACTGTACTGGCGAGTTCCAACCGAAAACTATGTGAACGGTGGTGCTGCGGTTGATCGGGACCACGCTTATTTTGGCGCCTGCGACGGTGGTATTTACGTGGTTTCTATTTCCAAGGGAGTGCAACTGGCGCGAGTTGAATTAAATGCTCCGATTGCTGGAACCATTGCCCTCGAAGGTCAATCAGGCTACATCGGTCACTACGGCAACCAGTTCATAAAGGTTGATCTACGGGCACAGGACATCAAATGGAAGTTTGAGGATCTTGATTTTCCATTCTTTTCATCTCCTGGTTTCTGGGAGGCGGGCTCAGCCCTGGTGTTTGGTTCCGCAGCGCGTCGCATCTATTGTGTCAACCAGGAAAACGGCCGGTTGATTTGGAAATTTAACACCCGCGGTAAGGTTGAAGGTTCACCGGTTGTTTGTGGTGATCGGGTGATTGTGGGTTCAGCTGATGGCTGGATTTACCTGCTCAGCATGGTGGACGGTAGCGTGATATGGACCTATCAGATAGGTGCTAAACTGGTCAGTTCACCTGCGGTGGCGAACGGTATGATTGTGATCGGTGGTGAGGATGGTGTGGTCTACGCGTTTCAGCCGATTCAAGACATATCTGGGAATGCCCGATTGGAGGCTACCAATGGCAGATAACACTGAAAATCAGCTTGATATTCTCCCTCACCAGCGCGATGAAACGACAGTGGGTAATTACTTTGTTTCTAACTATCCCCCCTTTTCGCAATGGAGCATGCAGGGGGTTGGTGATGCTCTTGGACAACTTGAGTGCAATGCCAGCGCCGCAACGCCTATGGGTTTGTATCTGCATATTCCTTTCTGTCGCAAAAGATGCCACTTCTGTTACTTTCGCGTCTATACGGATAAGAACAAAGAGGATATTCGCCAATACCTCGATGCAATGATAGAAGAGGTGTCGCTACTGGCTGCCAAGCCATTTGTTTCCAAGCGTCGCCTCAAATTTATTTACTTTGGCGGTGGTACCCCCTCTTACCTGTCTGCCAGGCAGCTTGAATATCTTGTTGCGGGGTTGCAGCAGGCCCTGCCCTGGGATGATGTTAAAGAGGTCACATTCGAATGTGAACCGGGAACACTCAATGAAGGCAAATTGGCCGCCATCCGCAGCTTGGGAGTGACCAGGCTGAGCCTTGGCGTCGAAAACTTCGACGATCATGTACTTCGAACCAATAACCGTGCTCATGAATCAAAAGAAATCTATCGAGCATATGAATGGGCACAATCGGTTGGATTCCCTCAGGTGAATATCGATTTGATCGCCGGGATGGTTGGTGAGACAGAGGAAAATTGGCAAAAGTGCGTTGATGAAACAATCAAATTGAAACCTGATGCCGTCACCATCTATCAGATGGAGATCCCTTATAACACCACCGTATTTCAACAGATGCAGGGTAATCATGTTGATGTGGCACCGGTTGCTGACTGGCCGACCAAACGTCGATGGGTAAGCGATGCTTTCGATAGCCTTGAAGCAAGTGGCTATACCGTTGCAAGTGCCTATACGGCCGTCCGCCATCCAGAGAATACGGAATTTGTATATCGCGATGCTTTATGGAATGGCGCCGACATGTTTGGTGTGGGCGTTTCATCATTCGGCTATCTTGCGGGTGTGCACTATCAAAACCAGGCGCATATGGCGCCCTATATTTCCGCCATTGAAGACAAATCGTTTCCAATTTATCGTGCGTTGCGAACAACGCGGGAGGAACAACTTATACGTCAATTTGTACTCAAATTAAAGCTGGGGCAGATTGATTCGGGCGCATTTATGGATGAGTTCGGCGTCAATGTGATTGACCGTTGGAGAGACGTACTCAAGACCTATGAGAATGAGGGAATGATTGAAATTAAAGGCGACCAGATTAAGTTGACAAGAAGTGGTCTTCTTCAAGTGGATCGTCTACTGCATGGGTTCTTTCTGCCACAACACCGTGGTATTCGCTATACATGAATGATCAACACCAAGATGAATCGCAGCCTGGTTTGGATTCGCAGTGGACTTGCGACCCGTTGCACAGCTTCTGTCGCCGTCATGGACGGCCAACACCGGATTTTCAGCTTCTGAATGTCGCGGATATTCCAATGCCCTACCGCGATTTACTTGTCCATAAAGATGACATGACGCCAATTCTTCAGGCATATTACAAGCAACCGTTGGTCGTCCGCGTGCTCGATAAAGATATGGATCGGAACTGGTTGGCCCGTGAGGTGGTTCTCATTGGTGAATTGGATCAGGTCGTCGCGGAATATGGTGCTATCCGAATCAGGTTAGATCGCTTTGATGCTGATCCCCGGGAACTTATCACAGAGTGTCGCCAGCCACTGGGCGCCATTCTCGAACAGTTTCAAATTGAACACCAAAGTAGACCGACGCAGTATTTTCGTGTGGAAGCCGACTATGTCATGCAGGATACGTTGAGTGCATCGGTGGGCCAATGGCTTTTTGGGCGGCGTAATGTTTTGTCTGATGCGGGAGGCAATCTGCTGGCCCTGGTGGTTGAAGTTTTGCCCCCGAATCTGGAGCCACGATAAGGCGCGTAGGGACATGGAACACGTTCACTGTTACGACGCGGTTATTATTGGTGGTGGACCTGCAGGTTCAACGGCAGCCGCCGTGTTGGCAGAAAAAGGTCGACGCGTGGCGGTGCTCGAGAAGGAGTGTTTTCCTCGCTACCATGTCGGTGAATCACTTCTTCCCTATTGTTACTTTCCACTCCAACGGATAGGCATGATCGATAAGCTGAAGCAATCCGCATTTATAAAAAAGCATAGCGTCCAATTTGTTAGATGCGATGGCCGTGTCTCTGCTCCATTCTATTTTTTCCAGCATCTGGATCATGAAGCATCTCAGACATGGCAGGTCTCCCGCAGCAAGTTGGATCAAATGCTCATTGAAAATGCCGAAGAGTTTGGTGCATCCATATTTTATCAGACCGCGGCCAAACAGATTTTGACTCACGAGGATACGGTCGTTGGTGTTCAAGCACAGAAGCATGATGGTGAGCGGGTTGTGTTCAAAGCGCCAATTACCATTGATTGTAGCGGTCGTGACGGTTTTGCCATGACCCGAAATGATTGGCGGGTGCGTGATCCACAGCTTAGTAAGATTGCCATCTGGACCTATTATCGTGGGGCGGTTCGTGACCAGGGGCTTGATGAAGGTGCAACCACGGTAGCCTATGTGCCGGAAAAGGGTTGGTTTTGGTACATCCCACTGGCCGACGACATAGTGAGTGTGGGCATTACGGCCGAGCAGGCGTACCTTTATCGCGAGGGTAAGGATCTTCAGGAAATCTTTACGCGTGAAATTACCACCAACACCTGGGTGGAGCAGCACCTAGCCCCGGCACAACGGGTTGAGCGGTTCTGGGTGACCGGTGACTATTCCTACCGTTCACGATTTTGTGCGGCTGATGGGCTTGTGCTGGCTGGCGATGCATTTGCATTTCTTGATCCGGTGTTTTCATCTGGCATCTTTCTAGCCCTGCGTAGCGGTGAGATGGTGGCCGATGCAGTTGATTCAGCACTGACAGATGGGGACTTGTCTGCAGGTCAGTTTGCGGAATATAGTGAGCAATTTTGTGGTGGTATTGAAGCAATGCGAAAGTTGGTCTACGCCTTTTATGACAAGTCCTTTAACTTTGGCCAGTTACTTAATGAATATCCAGACTTGCGGGGGGATCTGACGGATTGCCTCATCGGCAATCTGTTTCGTGATTTTGATCCTCTGTTTGATGCGATTGCCCAGTTTGCTGATATCCCCCGACCGCTGACCTATGGCGGGCCTCAACGCAAAAATGTATGAGAATTGTTTATCTCACGCCCGGCACAGGTCATTTTCACTGCGGATCATGTCTGCGTGATGAGGCGTTGATCAAGGTTCTGAAAACCAATGGTCACGAGGTGACATGGGTTCCTCTTTATCTGCCATTGGTTTTGGATCAACTCGGCGGCCCCACTCCACCCCAACCGGTTAAACATATTCATCTGGGTGGCATCAATGCCTATCTCCAGCAGAAATCAGCTGTTTTCCGAAAGACTCCGGCTTGGATAAACCGGATTTTCGATGCACCTGGACTACTTCGGTGGGTGTCCCGCAAATCGAACATGACCAATGCGACGGCACTTGGGGATCTGGCATGTTCGCTACTTCGAGGAGAAGACGGCAATCAACACAGGGAACTTCAGCGTTTGGTCAAGTGGTTGCAAACGATTGGCCCGATGGACGTGCTCTGTCTTTCAAATGCACTATTGATTGGTTTGGCTAGCCAGATTAGGTCCAAGCTTGCAATACCAGTTGTTTGTACACTTCAGGGCGAAGATGTGTTTCTGAATTCCCTCCCGTCACCATATCGTGATGAATGTTGGCAGATAGTTAAAGAAGGTTGCAGGCATGTGAATGCATTTATTGCGGTCAGCCAATACTACGGTGACATGATAGCCAGTCGGTTGGAACTTCCAGCTAAGCGTATTCATGTTGTTTACAACGGTATTGATATAGATGGTTTCAACCCCGCCCCCGCCCCTCCCACCCCACCGGTGCTTGGCTATCTGGCCCGCTTGTGTCCTGAAAAGGGCCTGGATGTGATCATTGACGCCTTCATGATGCTAAAGGAGCGTGATCAGATTGAAGGTCTGCGTTTACATCTGGTCGGTGCAATCACAGGGGTAGACAGGAAATTTGTTGATGCACAGAAAAAACGGCTTCAGTCAGCTGGTGTGATGGATGTCGTGGCGATTACGAGCAACCCCACACGGCACCAGAAGCAAGAGATTCTCAGGGGTATGTCGGTGCTATCGGTTCCCGCTACATATGGTGAGGCCTTTGGCCTTTATGTTTTGGAGGCCTTGGCATCTGGTGTCCCGGTTGTACAACCGCGCTGCGGTGCATTTCCGGAATTATTAGCTAAAACCGGTGGCGGAATCCTGTATGAACCCGATGACCTCTATTCACTGGTTGAAAATATTGAATTACTGTTGTTAGATGAACACCGTCGCAGCCGACTTGGCAAGGATGGCAGGATAGGCGTTGCTGGGTATTTTGATGCGGATCGGATGGCAAAACAATTTGCAGATCTTTGTTCATCTGTGAAAACAGAGGGCTAGTGCCAACGGTCATTGCGGTTAAGGGCTCATCACCCCGTTAAGGATAAAAAATTGTGAAAACATTTCGTGACCGCCGAGCAATCGAAATTCCATTGACCGATGGTCCACGGTGACTGGACAAATCAGTCATTACACACAACACTGAGGGCTTCAAGTAACCGAATTAATGAAATCGTGAACATTTACGAGTTTAAATACCGTCGCCGAGTTGAGTTTTCTGAAACAGATAGTGCTGGCATTGTCTATTTCGCAAACTTCTATCGCTATATGGAAGAGGCTGAGCATGCATTCTTCCGCTCATTGGGGTTGTCAATTCATATCGGGACACCAGATGGTATTGTGACTGTACCACTTGTTCGATCGAGATGCGATTACTGCAAGCCACTTCGGTTTGAAGATGAGATTGAAGTTCATCTGATGGTCGCAAAGATTGGCGGTAAATCAATTCAATTCGATTTTCATATTAAGAAGACGGGCAATTCGGATGTGCCAGCCGTTCAGGTTGCTCGCGGTTCGTTGACAGTTGCGTGTGTTCTTCTGGATTCAGATCGTACGTTTATACGTTCCGTCCCGGTTCCGGATCAGCTTAAGGCGAAGATCCAAGAAGTGCCTGGTGCTTCCGGATAATCATTAGGTTGAGGATCGGTTATTACCGACAAATCAAATCTGTTAAAGTCTATATCCAGTGACTCGCGAACCGTTCACCACACCTCACGCTATCAAACAGCATCAGCTTGATGCTCTAAACCAGCTGATTGCGACGATTGCATCCTCCAATCAGTTTTATGGCAGTCGTCTGGTCAACGCCGGGCTTGATACGGGCGTGCAATCACTTAAAAGCTTTTATGAACGGATGCCGTTCACGATAAAAATGGATTTGATTGACGATCAACACAGTACGCCGCCGTATGGGACTAATCTTACCTATGCAATTGAAAACTATACGCGTTTCTGTCAAACCAGCGGGACCACAGATCAGCCCATGGTTTGCCTCGATACGCCGGATGATTGGCAGTGGATGCTTGATAATTGGCTGGAGGTCTTAGATGCAGCGGGCGTTCATTCGGGTGACCGGGCCCTTTTTGCCTTTTCATTCGGTCCATTTCTTGGATTTTGGACTGCATTTGAAGCTGCGGCACAGAAGTGCGTGTTGTGTATCCCAAGTGGCGGCATGAGCAGCGAAGCTCGCCTGCGGCTTATCATCGACCATGAGGTGACATTGCTCTTTTGTACTCCAACGTATGCCATTCGTCTTGCGGAGGTGGCACGGGAAACGGGTCTTGATGTCAGTAGGACACGGTTAAAGCGGATCATCGTAGCCGGCGAAACCGGTGGAAGTGTCACATCAACACGGCGTCACATTGCCCGTCTTTGGCCCGGTGCAGATGTATTTGATCACCATGGTATGACCGAGGTTGGTCCGGTCAGCTTTCAAAACCTCCAGCATCCCGGCGTGCTACACGTTATCGAGTCAGCATACATGGCGGAAATTGTGGATACCGACAATCAACAACCTGTTCATCCAGGGCAGGTTGGCGAACTGGTTCTGACCACTTTGGGCCGGCGTGGTGCTCCTTTGCTACGTTACCGGACGGGTGACCTGGTGCGCCAGTCAACATTAGATTGTTCGCGACTCGGTAGACCAGAGATGGCCCTTGATGGTGGAATTCTTGGCCGTTGTGATGACATGATCCTGGTTCGTGGTGTCAATGTATATCCCAGTGCCGTTGATCAGGTTATTCATAACTATGATGAGATTGCCGAATATCAAGTTGAGGTTCACGATGGTCAGGGATTGACCGAATTACAACTTCTGATTGAACCGCAACCGCAATGCCAGGACGTGATGGATCTTTGCGGACGATTAAGCGGTGAACTGCGTAACGTATTTCAACTTCGGGTGCCGGTGATTGCTAAGAATCCGGGAGAATTGCCCCGGTTTGAGATGAAAGCCAAACGCTGGGTTCGTATTGACCGCAATTGAGTCGACACATGGCAAATTACAATCCGATTTTAAAAATGGTCAATATTACCAAGCGATATGATGCAGTGAATGGTATGGATTCACCGTTGGTCCTGGACCAGGTCAATCTGTCACTTATGGCCTGCGATTCGGTTGCCATTGTTGGCCCATCTGGCTGCGGCAAGAGTACATTATTGAATCTGATTGGCGCTCTTGATCGACCTACGGCGGGTCAAGTGATTATTGACGGGACTGATCTAGGCACACAGGATGAACCCAGTCTTGCTTGGCTGCGTAATCAGCAGATCGGATTTGTCTTTCAGACACATCACCTGCTGCCGCAATGTACCGCGTGGGAGAATGTGTTACTTCCGACCCTGGTGCCCGGAAGCCGTTCCGTGAAGCCAGATGGGGTAGATACGGCCAAAAGATTGCTTGCCCGGGTCGGTTTGGCAGACCACATTCAGCATCACCCATCACAGCTTTCCGTCGGTCAGTGCCAGCGGGTGGCGGTGGTCCGGGCACTGGTTAATCAACCGAAAATTCTGCTTGCAGATGAGCCCACCGGGGCCTTGGATCAGGACGCAGCTGATTCGCTGACGGAGCTCCTGGTGGAATTGAATCGTGAAGAAAAGGTCACGTTGGTTGTGGCAACACATTCATCTGAACTGGCGGCCCACATGGCGCGGGTTCTGGAGTTGAAAAACCATACTCTTACCATGATTCACCATTAACACGTGAAGCAGTCGACTCTAATCTGGCGCAGCTTGCACCATTACTGGCGCACCCACCTCGGAGTGATGTTCGGCACCGCGGTCGGTACGGCGGTCATCGTCGGAGCTTTGACCGTTGGTGATAGCGTTCGGTACAGCTTGGAGAAAATGGCACTTGCTCGTTTAGGCGATGTCCAACTGGCCATGGTCTCGAACGTGCGATATTTTCGTGATGTCTTGGCGGATGAATTTTCTGCTGGGGTAAACCAGAATGCTACTGCTGTGTTGCAGTTGTCCGGCATTGTTTCACGTCCTGATGGTGCCCGGCGTGCAAACAATATCCAGGTACTTGGTGTTGATGGCGATTTCTGGAAATTTGCGGAAAAACCAATAGGCATGCCAAAGATTCATGCCGGGCAGGTCGTTGTGAACACACACCTGTCACGCCAACTGAATGTTAATGTCGGCGATGACCTGGTGATACGGGTTGAAACACCAGGCACATTGCCACGGGATATGCCGCTTGCGACTACCGAGGATATTTTTACCATTCTCCGCGCGGAAATCGTGGCCATCGCTGACGCGGGACAACTTGGAGACTTTTCGCTGCGGGCCAATCAGTTGCCGGCATTTAATGTGTTTGTGTCCCGACACTGGCTTGCTGGTCGTCTCGAAATCGGATCAAGGGCGAACATGTTACTCGTTGGTGGTCAGTCTCCGGGGTCTGTTGGGGAACTTGATCGAAGGCTGAATGATTGCTGGCAACTGGCTGATGCGGAACTCGAACTTCATGCGGTCGCGGAAAACGAACAGCTTGAACTCCGGTCCCGGCGTGTATTCATTGATCAGGCTGTAGGTCGTGAGCTTGATTTGCGGTTGATGCAAACAGGTATCAATTCACGTTCGCAGGACAAAAGGACCAGCATTCTTACATACTTTGTCAACAACATTCGTGCCGGCAACAGGTCCACCCCCTACTCAATGGTTAGTGCTGTTGAACCGTCGTGGATTGGCCGCACGGTGATTCCAGTCGATTTGGCTGATGATGAGATCGTTATCAACACCTGGCTTGCCGACGATCTTGCAGTTCAGGCCGGTGATTCACTTGTACTCAGCTATTTTGTGATGGAACCTTCTGCCCAACTGGTGGAACGTTCAACTAGTTTTCGCATCCGGCAAATCATCGAAATTGAAGGTTTGGCTGCAGATCGTGAATTGATGCCATCGTTTCCTGGTCTTGCCGACGCCGACCATTGTCGTCAGTGGGAACCGGGTATCCCAATCAACCTGGACCGTATACGCAACAAAGATGAGAAGTATTGGGATGTTTATCGCGGTACTCCCAAGGCATTTATATCACTGCAAGCCGGACAGAAGATATGGGCCAATCGGTTCGGTGATCGGACATGCATGCGAATTAACCCCGTGGACGATTCGTTTCATCAGGTTGAACAACAAATTCTTGGTGCAATACATCCAGCCCAGGTTGGTCTGGCGTTTAATGATGTCCGCTCAAGTGCGTTGGCTGCAAGCCGGGACTCCCCGGATTTTGGCATCCTGTTTCTTGCTCTCAGCATGTTTATCGTGATTGCGGCCGTGTTGCTTACCGTATTGCAGTTTGCCTTTGGTATTGATCAACGGGCAATCCAGATCGGCATATTGGTTTCATTGGGTTGGCCAGCCAGGATCGTGCGACGGGTAATGATGGCCGAAGGTGCCGTTTTGGCGTTCTTCGGATCGATCATTGGCTGTGTTGCTGGAATAATTTATACACGTCTGGTGTTAGCTGCATTGGATGGCATCTGGAGCGGTGCGGTAGCCGGTGTGGCGATCGCCTTCAACCCGCGCCCAGAATCATGGCTGATTGGTGGTCTGGTGGGTGTCCTGGTTGCCCTGCTCGCCATGAATTGCACACTTCGTTGCGTGACAAAGCGGTCACCCAAGCAACTCTTATCAGGGCCTGGCCTGGTGGTGGTCAAGAGGAATGTGAAATACTTTGGCGCGATTTTCTGGGTTGCGGTTACATGTATATTGGCATCGGTGGCCATTATTTTAATGATCTGGCCCCAGCAGGGATCGAGCCAGTCATATGCCGCTCGGTTTTTTATCACCGGTGTGCTTGTTCTGGCAGGAATGCTATGCCTGTGGCGATCCGTGATCGCGATGACCTGGCGGTCTAGGGTGATTCATGATCTGTCACTGGCTTATCTGGTTCTACGTAATACGACGCGGCGTACAGGGCGTAGTGTGGCAACAATCATCCTGTTGAGTTGTGGCATCTTCATTATCATTGCGGTTAGTGCAAACCGTCTTGATATCCAGGTAGATCAATATGATCGTGGTGCAGGTACCGGCGGATTTGCACTCTTTGGGCGTACGGCCCTCCCGTTATACCAGGACCTCAATACCACGGATGGGCGCAAGTCATGGGGTTTCGATGGGCAGGATCTTCAGGATGTTGACATCTTGCCCATGCGTATACGTCATGGTGATGACGCTAGTTGCCTGAATTTAAACCGAGCGCAATCACCGACATTAATCGGTGTGAACTCCGGCCAACTGGCCGAACGGGATGCCTTTCGTTTCACCAAAAGAGTTTCCCGGGACTTGCAGCGTGACGGCTGGCATCTTCTTGATGTTGCGCTTAGTTCACCTGATGAGATTCCTGCCATTGCCGATCAGGCAACTGTACTGTGGGCCCTGGGAAAGAAACTCGGAGATACCCACCGGTACGTTGATGAGTATGGTCGACCCTTCCAAATAAAGTTTGTTGGCCTGTTGGAAAATTCCATTCTTCAGGGCAATATCCTGATCAGTGAAGATATGTTTGTTGACCGGTTCCCGACCAGTAGCGGTTACCAGTTGTTTCTTGTTGATGTTCCGGTTCATGCCGTTACAGTTGTGCATGAATCGCTGACACGAGCACTTGAACCTATCGGGATGGAATTATCATCAACCTCCGAGCGGCTAGGAGCTTTCAATGCCGTCCAAAACACCTACCTTGCTATATTTCAGGCATTGGGTGGTCTGGGAATGTTTTTAGGAAGCATTGGTCTGGGGATGGTGGTGATGCGTAATGTCCTGGAGCGGGCCCCGGAATTGGCTCTTATGCGCGCGATCGGCTTTAGCCGTTGCCAATTAAGGCGCATGATCATATCTGAACATGCTTTGCTCCTGGTGGTTGGTCTGTTTTGTGGAGTAACTGCGTCACTTATCGCTGTGATTCCCATGGTAAGATCAGGTGGACAAGGTGCGCCATGGGGTTTGACCGTTATGATTTGTACAGCAGTGTTTGTCAGTGGTTTGTTCTGGGTATGGGCTGCCTCGGCGCTTGCTCTTCGCCGTTACCTTCTTGATGCTTTACGTCATGAATAATATCTATTACGGTACTTGCTGTGAATTATTAAGGAGATACATATGGATTTGGATGTTCCAAGCGCTGAATACGAGCAGATTGAGAAAATGATTGCTAGCGATGCCAGCCCGGTTGGTATTGATGCCAAGAAGACGCACATTATTATCATTCGAAAGCTATTGGAGATCGAGCGTCGTCTAGCAAGGCTTGAAATAGAATCCTGACCGGTTGTTGGTACTCATGGCAAAGGCAGGATCCACTCCTGGCTGCTGCCTATGAAACCACAATGTTCTAGAGTTCACCACATGTACAACCTGAAACCTCATTATCCCTACACAATGCCGACGGTCAGCGTTTTTCGTGATCCCAGGCCGTGGGAACAAGGAGGGATGAGATATGGCCGAAACACCGCGTTGTCAGTTACCTTCCTGACCGACCCAGACAAGGCGCAGCAGCTCTTGCCATCGCCATTTCGATTGGGTGACGAATCGCTTGTCAGCGTTTCGGTCGTGGAGTGCGAGGACGTCGATTGGCTGGCAGGCAAGGCTTACAATCTGGTTGGTGTTGATGTGGCTGCTGTTTTTGATGGCAAGCAGGACAAGGACGTGCGTGGTGCTTTCGCGGTGGTCATGTGGGAAAACATGTCTGAGCCCATTATTGGTGGTCGTGACCACAGTGGTGTGCCAAAAGTCTATGCCGACATTCCGGACCTCATACGCCACGATGACGCCTGTAGTGGTACGGTATCCCATTTCGGTCATCCGATATTGGAGATGTCTGCCACCGGCTTGGAGCCATCATCTGCTGCTGAGCGCAAGCAAATCGAAACAGTGAAACGAGATGCTAATTGGATGAATCTCAAGTACTTCCCCAATGTCCAGAATGACGGGGCGGACGTATGCTATGCCTGTACCTATCCCGCCAGCGGGGTCTGTGCCGAAGCATGGCGGGGCAAGGGCCAGATCAGTTTCCACGAATCTAGCTTTAAAAAAAACCCAACCCAGTATGTACTTATCAATCTGTTGGCGGATCTGCCTGTACTTGAGGTGCGTCATGCACAAATGATCGTTTGGGAGCCATTTATGGCGCTTGATCGATTACCCCGCATATTACGCTAGCCATTCATATGGTAGGTGCGAGTTTGGCGTTGTTTCCGGTATCGCATGTGCCTGTTGATCCACCTGACGCGGCCCCATCTTTACGTCGTGTCTGCGTGTGACTGGCAGATACAGGGTGAGTTGAATTTCCACTCGCTAGTTTTCATGGACCATTTCCCAGGCTGTTCCGATACGGCGGTGGTTGTCTTCAATCCACTCATCCAGTGTTTTTCCAGGTACCGGTTGTAACTCGGTTAAAATTGAGTTGCGCCCACCTCGTTTAAGGTAACCAGTTTCGAGTAAAGTCGACAACGTTTCGGCAAGTTCGGGAATATCAATTTCACCATCGGTGTATCCGATAGGCGGATGCAGGTCGCCGTAGTAGGGGTTTTCCTTGTTCTTGATCACACAGTTACCCAGGTGAACACGGTTCAGGTATGGTGCACACCTTCGAATAGCCTGTTCCAAAGATTCATCCAAAAGTCGGATGTGGGCCACATCAAGAAGCAGTCCAATGTTATCCACATCTGGTTTTAATGATTGGATCAACTGGACCGCTTCCTCGCTGGGTCCACAGAGGAACTTTTTATCAACGTGACGATCAAATATTTCCAGCGTGGCGATCATGTCATGCTTGTGCAACTGTTCGCACAGCCATCGGCACAGGGTTTTAAAGCATTGTATTGCTTGCGGCCGTTCCCCTTGAGGCACATCAATTCCTGACATGAAGATAAACTGCCTGACTCCAATTGCCGCCGCGATGTCGATCTGATCAAGCAGGATCATCTTGATCAGATCCTGCTGCTGTTTGTTTGTGGTCCCCAGGCAGATTTGTCGTGCCGGAAACAAATGGATGGCATAGGCGGTGTCATGCAACCTTTCGGAGGAAGCACGAAGTTTGGGGATCAGGCGGTGACGTAGTGCGTTGTCCCAAGGCATGGCCACATCAAACGTGGCCATGTCACGACGTTGAATGAATTGTTCGAGTGAGTCAGCGTGGACCTGGGGATCGTGGACACAACTTGGATAAAATAGATGGTGGACCAACCCAACCGTAGCGAAATTTTCTAGCGGTTCTTTCATTGATTGGATATGGTAGCAATTAGTCGCCACTATCGACGAGTGTTGTTCGGCCTGCTAAAATGATGTGCAAGATAACAGGGTTCTATTTTGGGCAACACAGGTCTCATGAAACCACTTTAACGGATAGCCAGAGAAATGCCTGAACAGATTATTGATGAGCGAGACTGGTCCGCATTAACGATTGGTGAGCAGATTAAACAAATCGAGGTAGAGGGTTATCTCGTCTTGCCCGACCTGTTGGATACCGAACACATTGGGCAACTCAAAAAGCAGCTTTCCGGTTTTGAGTATACGGCGGTCGACTACAGTATTTACCAGAAGGGTATTAAACGCCTGGAATTTCGAGGCGGTTCAATTACGGAACTCATCGGTTATCCACCGACGATCGCATTCCTCAAGGAAATATTTGGCGACGAGGTGATCATGATGAGCTATACCACTTCGAGGAGTGAACCGGGTCATCCCGGTATCAGTCTGCACGCTGACGGCCAGCCTTATGGCTCGGAAATATTTGGTTATCAAGGCAGCTGTCCATTCCTTGTTCGCGTGCTGTATTATCTCGATGACCTGACTAAGGATATTAGTCCATTTCGAGTGGTTCCGCGGTCTCATCTTTGTCTGCATGAGCAGGCGAATCCTTACGGTCGTTATCAATCACACCCCGAAGAGGTCATGGTACCCGTTAAAGCTGGTTCGGCGGTGCTAATCAATCATCGCGTCTTTCACGGGAATTATCCGAATGTTGGCGACAAGCCTCGTTCCATGTTGGCAATTGCCTACCGTCCTGGTTGGGCTGGGCCGGTACAGGAAGTTGAACCATGGGATTCCGAGAAGCTTGCTGCTTTACCAGATCACATTAAACCACTGTTGGCGGATCCCAACACCCGACACTGGGATTTCGGTGGTAGTAATAAGCCAAAGGGTATGATAAGTGAAGCACCGGGTATGAATCCCAGTCGCTGGGATCGAGTATAAGAAATATCCACAGATGGTTGGCGAACTGCGTAAACCGGTCATCGGTCTGATTGGCGGGATAGGATCTGGCAAGAGTCTTGTTGCCAGCCAGCTACAGGACCTCGGCTGTGGGGTTATTGATGCCGATAAACTGGCAAGGACCGCCTTGAATGCGCCGGGAGTTAAAGCGAAACTGCTCAAGTGGTGGGGGCCGAAAATACTGGATGGGCAAGGACGTATCGATCGATCAGTCGTGGCCAAAATTGTCTTTGCTGATCCAAGCGAGCATCAACGGCTCGAAAGCATTATTCATCCGGTTGTGCACCGCCAACGCATGATTATTGGCCGTCAGTATGCAAATAACCCCCAAGTTGTTGCTGTCGTAGAAGATTGCCCTCTTCTACTGGAGGTGGGTCTTGACAAACAATGTGACACGGTTATCTTCATTGACACCCCCCGGCCGGTTAGGTTGGCACGGTTGGTGGCCAGCAGAGGCTGGTCCGAACAGGACCTTGCTCAACGTGAGAAACATCAGATAACACTTGACAAGAAGGTGAAAAGCGCCGATTATATAGTAATCAACAATGCCACTGAAGCTGAATGCTTGGCACACGTTCGTGGCGTTCTTTCCCAAATACTCCGATTAGGTAACGAATCACACGTCGGCAGTTGAACCGACTCATCGTAGCGTACGTCACACAGACTGACCTTTTCCCGGAACTTTCTCAGGCTTTGTCAAACGGAATTGGCACTGGTCATACCCCTTAGTGTTTTTAGA
>CAUZIY010000065.1:0-15644 GCA_963579995.1 Phycisphaerae bacterium | reverse complement strand
TCGTCGGTTATGTCGCGTACGCGTCCAAAAGCACGCCCCACAACGATAAAGTCGCTAACCTTCAAGTGGCCCTGCTGCACGAGTATACGTGAAACTGGCCCACGCCCTTCCTGCATTTCAGCTTCGATCACAACACCGCGAGCTGGGCCATTAAAATCGGCTTTCAGGTCGAGCAACTCGGCCTGGTAGTCAAGCATTTCGAGTAGGTCTGTAATACCCTCACCGGTTTCGGCGCTGGTTTTAATGATTTCCGTATCCCCACCCCATTCAACCGGGTTAAGACCATGTTCGGCTAGTTGCCCCTGAATCTTGCGGATGTTTTCATCATTTGCCTGGGGTAGATCAGACTTATTGAGAGCGACAATAATCCGTACCTCGGCAGCCTTGGCGTGGTTAATTGATTCGATAGTTTGAGGCATGACGCCGTCATCAGCTGCTACGACCAGAACCACCAAGTCTGTCATAGTAGCGCCGCGGGCTCGCATGGAAGTAAAAGCCTCATGGCCCGGTGTATCCATGAATACCACCGTGCGTGGTTGTCCATCATGTCCTTCGATGGTGATGCGATACGCACCGACATGTTGGGTGATGCCGCCAGCTTCGTGCGCGGCCACGTCCGAAGAGCGGATTTTATCAAGCAAACTTGTTTTGCCGTGATCGACATGGCCAAGCACGGTGACCATCGGCGGACGGCGGCGTAGTTCCAGTGCCTCCCGATTCTCAAATTCCTCGATGACCAGTTGCTCAGCCGTTTGCTGTTCACGCACTACGAGTTCGATGTCGTACTCCATGGCTATTTCCATTGCTGCTTCGGTTTCGATAGCAGAATTGATTGTGGCCATGATGCCTTTGTCAAACAGGTATTTGATGACCTCACTGCTCTTGATGCCCGTGCATGCGGACAGTTCCTTGATCGTAATGGGTTCATCGATCTCGACCGACCCGCCAATTTCCGCCGGGGTTGGCGCCGTGTAGGTGGGCGACTCACGTTTTTTCATATCGCGACGACGCTGTTTGAGAAAGCCTGGTGCGCCACGAAGTCGGGCATCCAGTTCGATCAGGTCCTGTTCGCTGTAATTGCTGGGTCCATTTAGTTGTGCGTCAGCAGACCGTCCACGCCTGGTGGTCAGTGACCGACGCTTGTTGGATTTGTCCGTTTGCCCCGATTCCTTTTCTTCTGTGGCTCCACGTCCGCGTGCCGGTCCATGTGAGCGGGTGATACCGGCAACGTCACCGTTGTCCAGGGGCGGTTTTGGAGATGCGTTTGGCTTGGGGCTTGGTGTTCGTTGGGGTCGCAATACGTCGGGTTGTTCAATGCGGATGACCTTGGGACCCTTGAGGGTCGCTTGCTGTGGCTTTTGAAGTTGCTCGCCAGCGGGCTGAACAATCGATGGTCGATTGGGGACGTTAGGTTTGCCAATTGGACCGGTGGCTGAAGAATCCTCCGATGTGGCGGCAGTTTCCTGGATCTGCGTTGGTTCAGCCGGGGTTTGTGGTTGGGGCTGAACCGGGGGCTGTGGTTCAAGCTTTTTGGCCTTGCCGGTTGTGGAGGCTGGGGTTGGGGGCTGTTCGGTTACGCTGATCGGTGACGGTGTGGCTGGAGTTGGAGCCGCAGGCTGCGGGGTAGTTGTTGACGCATCAGATACAACAGGTTCCTGGGGGGCTTCGCCGATCGGCTTGGTCGTGCGTTTTGCAGTTGGTCGGCGGCGTGCAGTTTTACGAACCTTGGTCAGATCAACTTTGTTAGCGGTCAGATCAACTTTGTTAGCGACTTCCACGGCGGTGTGCGCTTGTTCGCCGGCGCTGTCGGGAAACCACTCGTTAATCGTCACCTCTAGACCTATCTTGACGGTTGACATGTGGTTTGTAATGCCCGGTACGCCTTCAGCTTGGCATTTAGCCACGATCGTCTTGCTATCGACTCCCAATCCCTTGGCGACTTGAAATACGCGTTTGGCCTTAGCCATAAACCTTTCCTATCGTGGTCCGCTGCGGTCGAACTGGACCGTACGGTTCCTTAAGTTAGAGGTCCTCTTAATTCGTCGGTCCTTGCTGCGGTGAAGAAGATTCCGATTCTTGCAACTCGCCATCTACGGGTGATGTTTCGGGCAGTTCGGCAGCCGACGTCGCATGTTGCCGCTCCAGTACATCGACAATTGAACCCCCGTCATCAGCTGAATCTGGGTTGTTCTTAACCTGGCTGGTCGCGTCATCAGCCTCTACGGCTTCATCTGGACCAGGTAGTTTGCCACCACCCACGCCAAGTATGGCTGCGGCCTGCTGTTCACCGGGTGTGCCCACCAAGCCGGCCTCTTCTTCTCGTCTTCGCTTCTCGGCTTCTTTCTTTTCTCGTTGCTGTTCTTCTGCAACCTGTTTACCCCGCTCAACGGCCAACTGTACTATTTGCTCGGCCTGTTCACTGCTGCATTCCAATGATTCTGCCAGGTACTCGCCGCCAACTTCTTCGACATCGAAGACGCTGATCACACCGAGCGCGGCGAGCCGGTCAATCTGTTCTTCAGTAACACCTTCAACCTGTTTGATGCAGTTTTCAAGTGTATCAAGGCTCTTGGTGTATTCGGCTGGAGTGAGGATGTCGATATCCCAGTTCGTGAGCCGGGCTCCGAGGCGCACATTCTGCCCCCGTTTGCCGATGGCAAGAGACAGTTGGTCTTCATTGACAACGACGGTGGCACGTCCCAGTTCAAAGCAGAGGCTAATTTCCGCAACTTCTGCAGGTTTCAATGAGTTCTGAATGAGGATCTGGCTCGATTCATTGAATCGGACGATATCGATCTTCTCCCCGCCGAGTTCGTCGACGATATTTTTGATCCGACTACCACGTACGCCTACGCATGCACCAACGGCATCGACTTTTGAATCGATTGAACTGACTGCCACTTTAGTACGGTGTCCCGCCTCGCGGGCCATTGCTTTGAGCTCAATGATTCGTTCATTAACCTCGGGCACCTCAACTTCAAATAGCCGTCGAATAAGGTCCGGATGGCCTCGACTAAGGACAATTTTGACCTGGTTGCCCGCGTCTCGTACATCGAGGATCAGGCAGCGAACCCGTTCACCTGGTTGATGTTGCTCACCGGGAATTTGCTCGCTGCGCGGCATGAAGCCTTCAGCACGACCGATTTGCACAACCAATGCGCCACCCTCGTAACGCTGAGCCATTCCGGTAACCAACTCACCAACCCGGCCGATGAACTCTTCGTAAATACTTTGGCGCTCATCTTCACGGAATTTCTGGATCATAACCTGCTTGGCCGTCTGGGCAGGGATTCGCCCCAGCGATTCTAAGGGGATCTCATCTTCTCCGCGGAAGATGTGGATTTCGCCTGAAAGTCGGTCAATTTGGGCCGTGAATTCGTCGCCATCAAGGGCGTTAAAGTGTTTGCGGGCAGCTGATACGAGTGCCTGCTCAAGATCACCGAATAGTGACTCTTTATCCACGTTGCGATCACGCGAAATCGAGTCGAGGCCGCGTAGCAGTTCAGATGGGTTCACAATTGTCGCCTTTCATTCAGTTGTCGAGCAGTCCTGCCGCCCCTATTCAGTTTGACCCGCCAAATTCTTCCGGCCATTTACTTTTGCGCCCGACGGTGGACGTCCGTATAAAATACGAAGACCACGATCCGCCAGATAAAGCGTTCGTGGTCTGAGCAAACGACTCATACCCGGGGCTTTCCAGAATTCTTTTTCGATGGAATTCCAGACCCGGCAGAGGGGAGTCAACCGAATTGCCCACGTTGCGTTAACGCATGGCGGTCAACTCCTTGCCCAGAAGCATGTGGCGGTAGGTCAATGCCATCGTCTGGCCACCCATCGCCTCCCTACAGCGCTGAATACCTGGTTCATGAAATTTGCCTCAAACAGCTCAACGGCCAACTAGCCGCCGACATATTTCTGCGGCCATATGACCTTTTTAATGCGGTTAAGTCTATTAAACTATGTCCAGTTGTCAAGTTAGGCCGATAAATCACCCGGTTCGCTTCGAGATATTTTGGGTATGGTGCGTGGATCCATCCTGCGTAGTCGTGATCCGGACCACCTCACTTGATTGTCGATTGTGAAGTGAGCATAATACCGCCTCATCAACCAGAAGGTTGATGTCGCCAAAGATATGAAGGCAGATTAGATTATGGCCCATTCATTGAGTGCCAAGAAACGCGTTCGTCAGAACATCACGCACCGTGCGAGAAATCGATGGCGTAAGACCCAGTTCCGTGAAGGGATCCGGGCATTCAACGAAACGGTCCTGCATGGCACGATCGAGGATGCGCAGAAGCAACTGTCTGGCTTATACAAGCTATTGGATCAGGTTGCCGCCAAAGGTGCGATTCACAAGAAGACGGCTTCACGCTATAAGAACCGGCTGTCAGCCCGGTTGAATCACAAACAAGCATAGGGCGGCCTGCCCAATTTTAGTCAATATCTTTAGCTTCGTGGAAAAGATATCCGGTTGGTGATTGACTGGTCCGCTGTGGATTTATCAACTGCAAGGATGGCCCCCCTCCAGGCCTTGGCGGGTTTCTGGGCGCCGCTTTTGGCTTGCATGGCCAGCGTTCCCACAGGGTTTGGCTAGTTCTCAAGGCCTTTCTCATTGTTTCCACGGATCACCTTCGGGTGTGGCGCACCGTTCGTGCACAACCATACGAAGTGGTAGGGGGCCAGCATAGGCCCAGATCATAGCCATGGTTTGGTCAGTTTCATTAACAAAATAGTGGACACGTCCACGAGGTTGAAGCGCAGTTACGCAATCCGACAGTGTATAGCGGCGGCCTTCGACCAAGCACGTGGCGGTGCCCTCGATGATGCAGATGGACTCATCGAAGTCATGGAGATGTGCTGGCAGACGTCCCGTTGGATGAAACAGGCCATAACCTCCGCTCATCCCAATACCCGGTAATAGATTTTCATTGAAGAAATCAATGAATGATGTATGGGGCCCGGCTTCGTATCGTCTGGCCAGGCTGAATCGTGTGATCCGTTCCATCCCTGGGCATCCACTAGCACTGTCAGGCATGGTTCTTTGAGGGTAGGTTTGGTCGATCAGTTCACGGCTCGGTGTGTCGGTTCCCAGAATGCCATGCAGTACAGCAGGTTCATTAGGCGAGTGGTTGTATCCGATATGCGGAACACCGCGGGGGATAGTGATGTTGTCCAGCGGTTGTAACTCGTAGCGTCGCCCTTCCACTTCGATCACCATCCGCCCGGAGATAAGCGTGGCCGATTCGCCAAATGGATGCCGGTGATAGGGAATCTGGGCTCCGGGTTGAAAGGTGGAAAATCCAGTGGTCAGATTGCGGGCGTTGTTGTGAGTACCCACGAGGATCTCGAAAGTGACGCCCGCTTCAACTTCGGTCTTGGGGCCTATTCCCAGCGGATTTATCACTTCCAGTCGGTCAGGTCTCATCGATTCAGGTGGTTGCGTTACCGGTTGTACAACGGTTTCGGTATTTTCCGGAGTGAAAGTCGGGGTGATCTTGGTATCACGGCCCACCGCTTCAAGACAGTTGTGGAGACTACGTATCATCAGGCCGCCGTCGAGTCCCAGTCCGATCATGCGGAAGCCCTGTTCGCGGCGCTCGATCAGGTTCTCGTTGCCCGTGGCAACCACGCCACAGTGTTTACATTGGGTCCGGATGGCATCTTTTGTGGCTAGGATTTGTTCTGCAACACCGGGTCCTTCCCATTGCCCGGGGTAGCCTGCAGTGGAGGAGTAATCAGCCGGGCCAAAAAAGAATACCTCGATGCCGTCTACATTTAGAAGTTGAGCAATATTTTCACCTCCCTTGACAGATTCGATGATAGGGACCACTAGGACCTTTTCATTGGCTTGTTCAGCATGTTCAGCAAAACATTGCCCCCAACAAGTTGCACGTTCGGCTCCAATTCCACGAAGACCCTCGGGGGGATAGTGAGCGTAGGCGACCGCATCGGTCAGTTGTTCCGCCGATTCAATCCATGGGACAACCACGCCGTCAGCGCCGATATCGAGCGAGCGTTTAATCAGACCAATGTTGACTTCTGCCACGCGAACCAACGCAACCGTGTTACTGCGTACGGTCGCGCGGATATGCTCGAGAATATCACGCCAGTCCAGGTGTCCATGTTCAGCATCGATAACGACCCAATCCAGACCCAAAGCGACCGCCATTTCGGTGATGCTGGCGGATTCCAAGGTCACCCACAGGCCGTAAACTGGTTCATTGGCCGTAAGCTTCTCGCGGAACTGTTGAAGGGCGGGGATCTTCATTACCTAAGACTCAGGTTCAAAACGGCCAAACCCCGAGCGGTGCCATGGGGCATTTGTGATTGCCTTTAAGTGGATCCTGTGTGTCGCTCATCTGCCAGCGACCAACTCCGCACGATAGGCACTTGCAGTGAGATTGCAAAACCCCAACTGGAGACATCTGCCGGATAGGGATCAAGTTGCAGCAGGTGTATTTCGTATGCGTTGAAGGTGTGGTGCGGCTTGGGGGATACTTTATAGATGATCGGTCTGGTATCGTTCGGGAGTTGATGGGCACAACGGAAATTTTTTTGTATAAAATATTTTAAATAAGTATTTAAAATCAATTTCACGGGCACCGGTGCCGTGCTTGAAAATGCCACAGGGGTGGATGGCTAGGATCCCATCCGTGGCCGTCCGTCCGCCCGCCGGGCATCGGCAACCTGGCCACGGTGCATGAGCCAGTGGTTGGCCACCATCATAAAGCAGTCGCGATAGGTGGCGAGATAACTTTGATATTGCGGCGGCACGTTTTTGCTTGGTTGGTCAAGATCCTCTTCGCTGAATTGTTCAAGCAGTTCCATGTGCCCGCGGCGTAGATCGCAGCATCTGGTCAACAGGTCGCCCATGGGTGGATACCTGATATCGTCGTCCAGGGGCTCCGTGCCACCTTTGAAGTTCTCCTTGAGGTCTGCAACCGCACTGGGTTGGTCAAGCATTATTTCATCAAGTAATACACCATCGGAATAGACCAGATGTCCTAAGATCCACAGCGGGTGATTGCCACCCATTGGTGTGGGAAAGACCAGTGGTTTGCTCTGCATATCCTCTATGAGTGGCAGGATCATGGCCATGCTGGTTTGAAGTGTTTTTTTGATCAGAATTCTGGATTGCATGGTTGACTGCCTGCGGTTGTGATCTTACCTGTATTGAACCAATCTTGGTATCGTTGGCATGGTTGGATTATATTCCGCCGTCTTCTGGGAAATGGGCAAGTGTTTCTTGGCTGTGAGCAGATGGTACAAATGGTTATTGCGGCAGAAAATAGATTCTGTTTCTATTTACAGAACGATTTCAAAGATGGATAGAGTTTTTTGAACTCGAGATATGACCGCTGATAGTGGTCGATGTCGGCTGGTGCCGCTTTGACACGTTGGCCGGCTTCCGGCCAGCCATCTACGGCCTCTAACCAGGTTTTAAATCGGCCGGCCGCACAGGCGGCGAGCATGGCAGCACCTTTGGCGGTGGTGTCACCAGTTGATGGGATCAACTGCACATCTAGAACGGCTGCAATGATGCGTTGCCATACTTCACTGCCACCACCACCACCACAGATCGCTGCACAATTTGGGTTGATACTCATTAAACCCAATATCTCGAATGCATCCTTGAAGGAGAAGGCGACACCTTCAAGGATGGCGCGAGTCATGTCACGGCGTGAGGTATGTTGATTCAGGTTGGTAAATGCGGCTCGGATATTGGAATTTAGATGAGGGGTACGTTCTCCGCATAGGTAGGGGGCGAAGAGTGCAGTTGGTGGGCTGGAGGTATCGATCTCATTGACAAGTTGTTCTGGTTCAAGGCCGGTGATACCCGACCACCACAGGAGGCTGGCACCAGCAGATTGTTGCACCGCGGTACAGATCCAGTGGTCGTGATCGACGAAGTAACCGGTATGGACCCGGCCCTGCGGATCGATAAGCGGCTCATTGAGCACGCAGTTCACATTGCCCGCCGAGCCAATGACAATCTGAACCATCGAGGGATCATTCAGGCCGGCACCCAGGGCGGCGGCAATGGAGTCGCCAGCACCAGTGGCAACGGGAGTGCCTTCGGGCAGACCAGACCACGTTGCGCCAGACGCGGAGATGCTGCCGATTTGCTCGGTGCTGTCTGCAAGGGTGGGAAAATTAATGGGTGGTAATGCCAGTAATTCCATGATGGCATCATCCCATTGTCCTTGATGGACATTAAGGAAAAGGCTATTGGCTGCGTCAGAATAGTCGCTCACAATCTGGTCGGTGAGTGAGAGGGTTATGAAGTCCTTTGGAAAGATCATATGTGTCGCGGCTTGAAAAACTTGTGGTGTGTGTTCTGCAATCCACATCAATTTCGGAGCCGTGTAGCCTGTGACTGCACAGTGACCAGTCATTGCAAGTAACTGGTTTGCTGGAATGCGATCCTCGATGATCTGGCACTGGACGCTGCAGCGACTATCACACCACATTTGGACTGGCGCAACAGGTTGTTGGTGCTGGTCAATCAGTACCGGTCCATCCATCTGCCCGGTTGCAGCAATTGCCGCAGGAGTAAGCGAAAGCTCTTGGAGTTGTTGGGCCAATTCCCGAAGCACCTGGCCTGCGATTTCATGCCACGTTTGGGGGTCTTGTTCGGCAATGCCGCCCAATCCGGTACGGATCAGGTGGGCACGCTTGGCCGCAGCGACACATCGGCCGGACTCATCGAGTCCTACCGCCTTGATGCTGCTGCTGCCCAAATCAAGACCGAGGAATGCTTGATCATTCATGACTATGACAGAAATGCATCTCCTGTAGCGTCGCTCCGAATGCCTGTACGCGAGATGGCAGTTCTTCGTTGGTTGGATGCTCAAGTGCATCGCAAATGATCTTGGCCAGTTCGTCAATCCGGTCTGACTGTAGCCCCATCCGCGTGACTTCTTGTACACCCAGTCGAATTCCTGCTCCACCTTGTTCAGTAGGCAATTCTACGGTACCCGTAAGAATGCCAACATTTTCCAGTCGGGCAACGGCCTGTTTGGCATCAGCGACCTTGAGCAGAATGGTTTGGCTTTTTGTTGCCCCCTGGGCTGTACGCACGGTAGGAATGCCCAGTTCTTCCAGTGCATCAGCTAAGGCAATCGCATTTGCAACCGTTGTCCTGGCATATTGTTGACCATAGGTGCGCCATTCAGACAACAGCGCAATGATTGCCGGGATTCGCATGAGATGATGGTTGGTCACCAGGCCTGGATAAAGCGCTGGAAGCATCCTTTGCACATCCGCGTCCGTCTTGCCAAGAATAATTCCACCTTGTGGGCCGCAGAATGTTTTGTGGGTTGAGGCAATAATAAGGTTGGCACCATCATCCAGGGGTTGAGGAAACTGGCCACCTGCGATCAGTCCCAAAATATGAGATGCATCCATGAGCAGTGTGGTCTGGGTCTGTGCACAGGCATTGGCAATGTCCTTAAGAGGTGTTGGGAACAGATAGTTCGAACTTCCGAGGATCACCAGCCGGGGTCGCCGATTTTCGATTTTTTTGATGGTAGCTTCGATGTTGACCTGAAACGCTGCACCGTCAAATGGGACCGACTCCACACGCAGTTGGATGATGCGTGCATCACCGAGTTTAGATGCAAGTCGATGTCCCCCTGCCGCTCGATCCAGTTCAAGAACCAGGTCGCCGCTATCACATAATCCCATGATGGCTGCTGAGCCGGCGACGTGACCGGATAGGGCTCGCAGGTCAGCTGCATCTGCATGAAACAAGTTGCACGCCTCGGCTAACGCGCGTTCCTCGAGAGCCATGAGGTAACGGTTGCCGGTGTACTTGCGGTCTCGTACGTTCAGTCCCTCGTAGTTGCCGTATCGGTGTCCCAACTCCAAGCTGTAATAGCGAGCTACGTCATCACTCATGACATTTTCTGATGCGATCAGGTTGAGTGTTTGACGACGGTAGGTTTGGTGTCGTTGGAGTGCTTCTTCGATCCAGGCGCAGCTTTCAAGCCAGTCATTGGTCATGAATAAACCGGGCTAGTACTTAAACCCACTGTCTCGCAGGTGGATGAAAGGTTCGGTATCTGAAAGCTTGGCACCACTGATCACGCGGCCAACGAATAGATCGTGGTCGCCTTCAACATCGATATGTGTAGCCACTTCGCATTCGAGATAGGAAAGAGATTGAGCAAGGATAGGAGCGCCTATTTTTGTATCAGTGAGCAAATCGAAGCCGAGAAATGGATCTTCATTATTATCGATGCCACTTGAGAACTTGCGAAGTAGGATTTTGTCATCCTTGGGGAGCTGGCAGAGGCCAAATTGCCGCGATTCACTGATTAGTGGCATGATGGGGCGGCCTTTGCCAATGACAGTACAAACCATGGGTGGCTTGAAGCTGACCTGCTGTACCCAACTCACCAGCATTCCGGTTCGCCGGTCCTCATATCGAGCGGTGAGAATGAACAGGCCCGACGGGATGCGTCCAATTGCCCTACCGATAGCATCGTGTAGAGGATCTTCAGTTGTCATTTAGTCAACCTTCTACATGTCTTGAACAATGCAAGCCATCGAGCCAAGTCTCTCTTCATTCATATGGTATTGCAGTAGCCCCGGCAAACTTGTGGTGCAGTTCGTCCATTTTAACTATAAATGGCGTCGATGATGATTCGCGCTGCCATGTTTGATCTTGACGGGACATTAGTGGACACACTATCTGACATTGCTGCAGCGGGCAACTACACCATGGCCCAACTTGGTCGCCCGGCATTGACCATCGAAGAGTACCGGATGTTAGTTGGTCGTGGCACAAGGTGGCTTTTCAGCAGGGCATTGGGTACGGATGATCCATTGTTACTTACCCGGGCAAATGAATTCTATACACGGTACTACGATGAGCATGGCACAGATCTGACCCGTCCCTACGATGGGATTTCGCAGCTTTTGGATTCGGTCAGTGCTGCCGGCTTGAAGTTGGCTGTTTTCAGCAATAAGCCACAGCGAGCAGTTGACCAAGTCATGGCCGACATTTTCAGTCACTGGCATTTTGACGTGGTGGAAGGTTATCAGGAGGGGCGACCCCTCAAGCCCGACCCAACGGTGGCGCGGGAGATTTGTACCCGATTAAGCATTGCAGCTGGCGACTGGGTTTTTCTGGGGGATACCGCCATTGACATGAAGACGGCACGGTCTGCAGGGATGTTTGCAGTTGGGGCTCTGTGGGGGTTTCGTGACAAGGCAGAACTCCAGGAGGCTGGCGCTGAGGCAATCATTGGGCGGCCCCAAGAGATGTTAGACCTGTTCTAAGGCTTCAGCCAGGCCGCGGCGCCATTCGAGATAGCGGTAGGTGATGGCGTGTTTTACGTGTAGATCGCGGATCTTGTTCATGGTTTGCTCGTACAACGTCTGCTGCCAATTCTCCGTCCCTTCCTGGCAGAAAAACACGCGGCAACCCATTGGACGGGTACCGTGGATCGAGCAGAGCTTGATGACTTGATAAGGACACGGCGCCTGAAGGTCGATTTGACGTCCAGGCTGCAGTGGGGATTGGTTAAGCACCCAGGCGATTTCTAGTCCGGTCACGTACAGCCGGTGTTCAAATTGATCGAAGTTGCAACATCGTCCCGAGACCCAGCATGTTGGATTACATTGTGACACTTTTTGGTCTAACTGGTCGTATAAATCACGAATGGACTGACTAATGTGCGGCTTGGCAGCAGCACGCCGCCACTGTGGCCACAACTCACGGTGCGGTGCCTGGTCGATGTTTTGTTCACAGTTCCGGTGTGCTGTCACGAAGGATGCGTATTCTTTCTATTGGAACAAGATGGCCTTTGCCGGAGCCGGGGCAGACGTGCCGTGTCTGCTGCCATGCCTGTTTAGTTTGGATGTTATCCGTCCAGAACGGCCATGTACGACATTGAACTGGTCGAGCCGGGTAAATACTGCAGGTCGCTTTGCCATCAGCTGATCGGCCGAGAAAAATACAGTCATAGCCGGTATCGGCTGGCCGCTCATTCAGTGTTGTTCTGCCACTTTCTTTGTGGGTGTACAGCTTGTGGAAATTCGCGACTGAAATATTCAGGTAATCGGCAATATTCTTTGCTTCGGTTTCATCTACCCACACGTACCCAGGTGGCCCCGTGCAACAGTCTCCGCATTGGGTACACGAGAAACGCAGTCCATCGGCATACCATTCCTTTTTGTCCATGGTGCTACCTTACCGGCATTCTTCCATATTCTGCAAATCGGGCCATTGGAAATATTTATTGGAGTATAATGTTGGGTTATCGCACGATGGTTGCTATTCGGCCAAGGCGCGGAGATGGGCTTCAACACAGCGGCCAAGTGCCGGTAGGTCATAACCCCCTTCAAGCAGGCTTATCAGTTTCTTGTCACAGTATTGGTCGGCGATGCACCGAAGTTCCCGGGTCAGCGAGGAAAACCCTTCGGGTGTCAGGTTCATCTGTGCCAGTGGGTCGGGTGCGGCGGCATCGAACCCTGCGCTAATCAACAAGGCCTGTGGTTTGAATCTGTCGAGGGCGGGTAGAATGGATTGTGTAAATGCGTTGCGATAATCGGCATCACCGTCACCGGGTGTCATTGGTAAGTTCAATGTGTATCCCTCGCCCTTTCCGATACCGGTTTCATCAGCGAAGCCGGTTCCGGGATAGCATGTAAGAGGATCCTGATGGAGGCTGATGAAAAGAATGTCACTGCGATGTTCGAAGATATGCTGTGTGCCATTTCCATGATGGACATCGAAATCGACAATTGCCACACGTTTTAGACCATGTTGTTGGCATAGATGTTCTGCTGCGATGGCGATATTGTTAAACATGCAGAATCCCATGGAACGGTCACTTTCAGCATGATGTCCCGGCGGCCGCACAGCACAGAATGCATTATTAACCTGTTCTTCCATCACCGCATCAACGGCAGTAAGCACGCCACCAACGGCCATGAGGGCAATTTCATAGCTACGTTCACAGATTACTGAATCGGACACGTCGATAAAAGGCTGTCCGGTCTGGCATGCAGACTTCAGGCGATCGATATACCTCGGGTCATGAACCTGACGTACAGGCCCGAGATCTGTGGCGTTAATTTGTAGGGTGACAATCTGTTCAAGCACACCGGATGTGCGCAGCATTTCTCCAATCGCCCGAATCCGGTCGGGGCGTTCGGGGTGGCCACGGCCCGTGTCGTGCAGGCAGTAGGTTTCGTCAAAGATCAGTCCTGTGGTCATGGCATCACTGTTCGCAATCTTTCGACAGCTTCGTGCGGCGTTAGTCCAGTGACAGCGATCGTCTTGTGGGATCCTTTCTGTCCGGCAAGGATTCTCACCTGGTGTTTTATGACATTCAACGTCCTAGCAATCATGTCACATACGGCCTGGTTGGCCCTCCCATCTTTCGGAGGTATCGATACCACCACCTTGATACGTTCGCCGAGGATGCCGACGAACTTGTTGCGGCTGGCACCTAGGACGACCTTGACCTGGAGTTTTACGCCGTCTGGCATCCTTAAAAGAGCCGGGTGAAAATCAACATTATTTGTCATCGGTGTGGTTTCGGCCCTTTGCACCGGCGAGGAACCGTGGTTTGCCAATAAAAGGTGTGCGCAATCCTACTGCATTTCAACGTGTTGGTAAGGAATGTCTATTTACCCATAACTTTTTTTCGGCGGAGGATGTGGTGGTAGTGTTGAGCAAATCGGTGCGCCTCATCGCGAATGGCTTGGCAGAACCGCAGTCCGTGATTTTGACGAGATAGTTTGATCGGTTCGCTTTGTGCTTGAGCGTAGATCAACTCCTGTTTTTTGGCAAGAGAAATTACCATGGCTGGTTTGACTTCCAGTTCGTCGAATACCTCAAGTGCCGCATGTAATTGTCCCAGTCCACCATCGATGATGATCAAATCGGGATACAGTTCGTTACCGGATCCGGCATCCCGGTAACGGCGACTGACAACCTCACGGATGGCTGCGTAATCGTCGTTGGTGGCTGTTTTAATCTTGTAGCGTCGGTACTCTGTCTTGAGTGGCCGACCGTCTATGAAGCAAACCTTTGATCCAACCGTTTCACCGCCTTGTAGGTGTGCGATATCGATACATTCCACACATCTCAGCGGTTCGTCATGCTTCAACGTCTTTCGCAATGACTCCAAGCCTTTTTTTGGGGAAATGTAGAAGGATTCTGTTTCAGGTTGCCAACCTTGGGATCGTTTGCCTCGTTCGTCGAGTTTTTCAATGGCCTGGATTTGGTCACGCAAGACACTGGCCTTCTCATATTCCTGGTTTTCTGAAGCTTTTTGCATCTGTTGGCGCAGATCACGCAGCATCACGCTGCGTTTGGATTCGATGAACCTGATGAATCGATCGATATCAATTCGATAGTCGGGCTTTGATATTTTGGCGGCGCATGGGGCAGTGCATTGCTTGATGGGGTAGAGCAGGCAGGGTCGGAAGTGATGACGCTTGTCATCGCCATCCATGATTTCCAGGTGGCAGGTTCGAAACTTGAAGGCCCGCTGTAGTAGTTGTACGGACTCGCGCAGGGCGTAGACACTGGTGAAGGGACCTAGCACTTTGGCGCCATGAAACTCGGGGTCGTTTGGTTGCCTAGTGATAAATACACCGGGGAAATCGTCACCCAGGGTGATTGCGAGGTAGGGGTAGCTCTTACCGTCGGTCAATCGTTCATTGAATCTGGGGTGCAGGTCCTTGATCAGGCGATTTTCAGAGAGCAGGGCCTCCCACTCGCCTTCACATTCGATCACGTCGAAGTCATCAATAAGATCGAGCATGGATTGTTTCTTGGGACCAAGCCCGGTACCCCCCAGCGCCGCCGACGGTATGAAGTAGCTGCTCACCCGGTTGGGCAGGCTGGATGCTTTGCCAACGTAAAGAACGAGGCCCTTGGCGTCCTTCATTAGATAGACGCCGGGCACCTTCGGTAGATGTCTCGCTTTTTCGCTGAGTTGTTTGAGTTTTTCTGGTTGCACGGTTTTCTGCAGATTATACCCTGATGGCTTACAGCTTTGTCCCCTTTTTCAGGATGACTGGCGGATATGTTGACTGCCGTCCTCCGGTGAAGCGGTATTTTCTTGCGGCTAACAGTCTGAAGATCATTGGGTTCAATAAAAGGAGTAGTTGGTTTTGAGGCCTATTATCATTGGAGCAGGACGTGGCAGTCGGTTGAAGGCAATGACCGATCAGCAGCCGAAATGCTATGCGCCCATTGGTGGCCGCCGTATTCTGGATTGGACATTGGAAGCATTTGAGGGTGCTGGCTTGGGCGATCACCGCAATGTGGTGTTTATTGGCGGATACCGAGTCGATCAGATTCAGACGGACTACCCCAAGATGACTTTCTGTCACAACCGAGACTGGCAGAACAACAACATTCTTGCATCGTTGTTCTGCGCTGAAGGTTTTATGGAAGAGGGCTTTATCTGCTCCTACTCAGATATTCTTTTTCGTGATACGGTTGTCATGCGAGCATTGAACCATCCGGGCGACATCGTGATTTGCGTGGACACCCATTGGCGGGATCGTTATGCGGATCGTTCACAGCATCCGGAAGATGATGCCGAAAAGGTTACCGCTACTGGCGATCAGATTGTCCAGATCAACCGCAAAATCGGTTCGCAGGAGTCGGATGG
>CAUZIY010000064.1:0-15726 GCA_963579995.1 Phycisphaerae bacterium | reverse complement strand
ATGCCCATTCAATAGCGCTTTCTTGAAGGGTTCATGCAACTGGTCTGGATTGACCTCTCCTTGCTCGAGATAGGTTTCCATTAGTTCGTCGTCTACTTCAATAACTTGTTCTACAATCTTGGTGTGGGCATCAGTGATGGAGCCAAGGTCGCTATCACCTTTAGCGTTAGAAAAACAGTCAATGACCTTGGTGGCATCTTCGGCGGGCAGGTTAATTGGCAGACATTCGCGGCCGAAGGATTGCGTGATCTGTTCAAGTAGAGCCGGCAGATTAAGGTTGTCGCCATCAACTTTGTTGATCACGATCAGGCGACAGTGTTCTTCTTGTTTGGCCACTTCCATCATGCGACGTGTCACATGCTCAATGCCGACTGCGGCATTAATTACAACTGCCACCGTCTCCACGGCGGCTAGGGCGGTAAGGGCATGTCCGATGAATTCAGGATATCCCGGGGTATCAATTAGGTTTATATGCTTGCCGTCATGGTCAAGATGAACCATACTGCAGCCCATGCTATGACCGTGCTCTTTTTCCTCATCTGTAAAATCACTGACTGTGGTCCCGTTCTCAACCAGGCCGATCTGATGAATTGCACCAGCTTCGCGAAGCAACGCTTCGATCAGGCTGGTTTTTCCAGAACCCCCATGGCCAACTAGAGCCACGTTACGTAAGTTCCCCGTCGCGTGACTGGGCATCATCTTCTCCTGCAAGACGGCTTGGTTGCCGTGTGGGTTGTGCCAACGACACTTGTTGTGGCTCGAATGGGACGAGCCAATGGTTTCTCTTATCTGCCCCAGCAGGTGGCCCGTGAGTGGTTTCCAAGCCATTCAAGAGGGTTGTTCCAGTATACGAAATGGACTGGTGGTAGCAACGGAGTCCAAGGTCTGCCCGGATCGGGTTCCAAGGTGTGGTGTCGATCTGATTTACAGCGTTGGTTAGTGGCGTAGATTGTATTTGAGGATGCAACAAATGGCATGAAAGCCATCTTTCCAGGTGATCTTCTTGCCCTCGTCGTAGGTACGACCGGAGTAAGAGATGCCAACTTCGTAGATGCGATATCCGCCACGGGCAAGCTTGGCGGTGATTTCAGGTTCAAAGCCAAAGCGATTTTCCTCGATCGGAATTGATTGGATAACATCCCGACGGAAAGCCTTGTAGCAGGTCTCCATGTCCGTCAAATTGAGGTTCGTCATCATGTTGGAGAGGAGAGTCAGAAACTTGTTGCCGGCAGAATGCCAGAAGTAAAGCACGCGATGGGTCTGGCCGCCAGCAAACCGTGATCCGTAAACGGCATCCGCTTTGTTGAGTTCAATAGGTTCGATGACGCGTGCATACTCCTGGGGATCGTATTCCAGATCAGCGTCTTGGATAATGATAATTTCGCCTTCAGCTGCCGTGATGCCGGTGCGGACTGCGGCACCTTTCCCTTGGTTCTTGTGGTGGTGCAGGACCTTGATGCGGTCATCATGGGAATATTGAGCGAGCTTATCACGCGTGCCATCGGTTGAGAAGTCATCCACAATAATAAGCTGCTTGTCGATTTCTATCGCCCTTACCATTTCAATGAGATGTTCAATGGTGGAACATTCATTGAAAACAGGGATGACGACGGAAAGCTTCATTGTGTCTTATTGGCTATTGTAGTAAGGCGGATGATGGTCAAAAGTTAATTGTAACGCCGCTTGTCAATGGATACGATAGCGCGGAGGTCAGTCGGCACACTCGTATCTGTATCTTAGATCGGCCTTTCTGGCTACAGTCTTGATCATCATTTAGCCATGCTTACCGACACCAAACGACTCGCGGATCTTGACCATGCACATGTGTGGCATCCATTTACACCCATGGCGCAATGGAGGCAGGGCGATCCGCTTGTGATCGAGTATGGTGAGGGTCCTTATCTGTTTGATACAGAAGGTAAGCGATACATCGACGGCGTGTCCAGCCTCTGGTGTAATGTGCACGGCCATAATGTCCCGCAGCTTAACCACGCGATTCAGGAGCAACTTGAGCGCGTGGCCCACACGACTTTGTTAGGACTCGCCTCGCCGCCAAGTATTGAATTGGCGGCGAGATTATGTCAACTGGTGCCCGGGGCATTGGCTAAAGTCTTCTACTCCGATGCTGGTGCTACGGCCGTTGAAGTGGCACTCAAGATGGCGGTTGCCTATTGGTTCCATGTCGGTCAACCGCAGAAGAATCAATTCATTGGTTTTCGGGGGGGGTACCATGGCGATACCACAGGGGCCATGTCAGTTGGATTCTGTGAGCAGTTTCATCAGCCATTTGGGTCGATGGTGTTTCCCGTGACCCAAGTATCAGCACCCGATGCCTGTCGACCGCCGCAAGGTATGCGTATCACGGCTGATTCAGGCAGTCCAGTTGACAGGTGTTGGCCTAGCGAAGATCAGCAACTTGCAGTAGATCTAAGCAACGCCTGTATTGCTGAACTGAAGAAAGTGCTTGACACTCATGCGCACAGTACGGCCGCGATTATTATTGAGCCGGTGATGCAAGGGGCAGCTGGCATGATCTGTCAACCACGAGGTTTTGTTCAAGAGGTTGCTCGATTGGCACGACAGTACGATGTTTTACTTATTGCAGATGAAGTGGCAACTGGTTTTGGGCGGACGGGAAAAATGTTTGCCTGTGAACACGAGACGGATGATTCGTTTACCGGTCCGGACATCATGTGTCTTGGTAAAGGTTTGACGGGGGGCTACCTGCCGTTGGCTGCAACCGTGGCAACCGATCGAATCGAGCAGGCGTTTTGTGGGGCCATCGAAGAAGGGAAGACGCTTTTCCATGGTCATACCTATACGGGCAACGCCTTGGGCTGTGCTGTGGCCATGGCCTCACTGGATTTATTTGATCAGACCAACTTGCTGGGCCATCTTGATCATTGTGGTCGGTTGATGCGAGATCGAATGGGGGAACTTGCCGGGTGTCCTGGAGTCAGGGATATCCGCCAGCGAGGCTTGATGGTAGGCATTGAACTGTCCGTACCCGACGAGAGCCATAATCAGTTAAACCATACCGGACATCTCGGCGGTGAGGTCTGTATGGCCATGCGGTTACGGGGATTAATCGTGCGGCCACTTGGTGATGTGATCGTCCTCATGCCCATTCCCGCCACACCCCAGGAAGTGTTGCACGAGATGATGGACGTCGTCGTGGACACGATTGGGCAGCGGTTTGCGGCTTGATGGATAGCGGCAGGCCCATCTGCCAAATCGACACCCGTGGTGATGGCATGCGTGGTTTGATGGCAGCTAGATTCGATTCCTGGATGTGTTACACCATCGTCTTATTTACGATATATATTTGTGATTAATTGGTTTATAAACGTTTTGTTGAATCGTGTGGTCAATCCAAGCTGGTATGCACTTTGCCATTGTTAGTTGGTGAGAAGGTTTATGTAATGGTGAATGTGCATCCACCAATCGACCTCCACGGTAATCCCGGGTTCCGGAAAGGGGCCCGGTTCAATGTACTGTTGACAGAAGATCGACCACACAGTGACCAACATTGGACAAGCCAGTTACCACGTCTACTTGAGCCCCAAGGGGTGGTTTCGCATGTGGTACAGACTGGTCAGCAGGCAATTGCCTTGGCTGAACGTATGGAGATTCATGCCGCAGTGATTGATTTGGCAACTCCCATTTATGCTGAATTGGGCAAACGTCCCCAGAGCCATGTCTGTCCGGGTGGAATCTGGCTTATGGAACTGATGCGGCGATTGCCCAACCAGCCACCTATTGTCATGCTGCGAAAGCCGGCTTTCAGTCAACGCCAGGCAGTGCGGACGTTGACAGATGCGTTGCGGCTTGGCGCCTTCAGTGTGATGAACAAGCCAGTGGATGTTGAGCAGCTACTGGGTGTTTTTCGTAGACTTTTGGATAAGAAATATCGAGGGGCGTGGCCAAGTGGAAATTAGGGTCACAATCATAAATATACAGACTGTTTGTAAGTAGGAAATCAGTTCAGCAACATGCCGCCTTGGCGGCAAGCTCATCAGAAGGAGTGCTCTCATGAAATTGCGTCCATTGGGTGACAAGGTATTGGTCAAGCGGGTTAAAGTTGAAACTCAAACCAAGTCCGGAATTTATCTTCCCGAATCGGCCAAGGAAAAGCCGCAGGAAGCAAAGATCGTTGCAATTGGCGATGGCAAGGTACTTGATAATGGTGACCGCGCCGAGTTTCAGGTGAAGGTTGGCGATAAGATCCTTCTTGGCAAGTGGGGGGGCACGGAGGTCAAGCTTAGTGATGAAGAAATGTTGATTCTTGAAGAAAGCGACATTCTCGCGGTTATCAACTGACGGCATGGCCTACGCTGGTTCGCGGGCGTTGGCGGTTCGTGCCGTCAGCATCAAACGAAGAAGAGAATAGAATAGAAGGAAAGACAAATAAACGGAGCAACGAATTATGGCAGCTAAATCAATTAAGTTTGACTCAGAAGCACGCGAGGCCATTCGTCGTGGTGTGGCGAAGTTGGCCAAGGCGGTTAAAGGTACCCTGGGTCCGTCGGGACGCGTGGTGATCCTAGAGAAGTCATTTGGGTCGCCCACGGTGACCAAAGATGGTGTCACTGTCGCCAAGGAAATTGAGATTGAAGACCAGTTAGAGAATGTCGGTGCCCAGATGGTCAAGGAAGTTGCGTCAAAATCCTCCAAGGACGCTGGCGATGGCACGACTACAGCCACCATCTACGCCGAAGCAATTTTCACCGAAGGTCTGAGAAACATTACCGCTGGTGGCAATCCCAACCAGATTAGGAGTGGTGTCGACAAGGCGGTTGCAGCGTTGATCGAAGACCTGCACAAGGCATCCAAGAAGATTTCATCGTCGACCGAGATCGCGCAGGTCGGTACATGCGCAGCAAATCAGGATAAGCAAATCGGCAAGATCATTGCCGAGGCAATGGACAAAGTTGGTAAAGACGGTGTTATTACAGTTGAAGAGGGCAAGAGCCTTGAGACCAGCGTGGAACTTGTCGAGGGTATGCAGTTTGACAAGGGTTACCTGTCACCCCATTTCGTTACGGATACCACGCGGATGGAGTCGGTGCTCGAAGATGCCTACGTGCTTATCCACGAGAAGAAAATAAGCTCCGCAAAGGATTTGGTTCCGCTACTTGGCAAGATCGCGGAAGCAGGTCGCAGCCTGCTGATCATTGCCGAGGATATTGAGGGCGAGGCTCTGGCCACCTTGGTGGTCAACCGGTTGCGTGGGGTTCTCAAGGTCTGTGCTGTCAAGGCGCCGGGTTTTGGCGATCGGCGTAAGGCGATGCTTGAAGACATTGCGACGCTAACGGGCGGCCGGGCAATTATGGAGGAATTGGGCATCGATCTTGAGAAGATCGAGCTGTCTGATCTTGGTCGGTCCAAAAAGATCACGGTAGACAAGGAGAACACGACGGTCATTGAGGGTGCCGGTAAGATTTCGGTGATCAAGGGTCGCATCGCGGCGATTAAGAATGAAATCGATCGCACGACGAGCGATTATGACCGTGAAAAGCTTGAAGAGCGTTTGGCGAAGCTTGCAGGTGGCGTAGCTCAGATCAATGTTGGGGCTGCCACTGAAGCAGAAATGAAAGAGAAAAAGGCCCGCGTCGAAGATGCAATGCATGCTTGCCGTGCTGCGGTCGAAGAGGGTGTGTTGCCCGGTGGCGGCGTGGCCATACTACGTGCTCGTAAGGCACTGAACCGGATTGAAGCCTCTGATGATGAGCAGGTGGGCATTGATATTGTTCGTCGTGCCGTTAGTGCTCCGGTTCGGCAGTTGGCTGCCAATGCCGGTCTAGATGGTTCAGTTGTTGCGGCCAATATCGAAAATAAGAATGAAATAAATTATGGGTTTAATGCACTAACCCGCAAGTATGGAGACTTGGTTAAGATGGGTGTGATCGTTCCAACTAAAGTAGAACGCATCGCCCTTCAGAATGCCTCCTCTGTTGCTGGTTTGCTGCTGACAACCGATGCGGTTGTAACCGAGATCAAGGAGAAGAAGGCTGAAGCAGCTGGCGGTGCTCCTGGTATGGATGATATGGACTATTGATCATATGTGATGCCATAGGGATTACCTGCTGCGATCGCGATGGCATCGGCATCCTTTTTTCTACGGTGTCCCATTAGTAGATTGAAAAATAAAGAAGCCCAAGGGGTAAAACCCTCGGGCTTCTTTTTTTCCCTGTTTGCAGGTTGGATACCACATCGTGAGGGATCACATGCTGGAACATATCGATCATGTGAATATGGTGGTTCAAGATCTGTCTGCCATGGTAGAGTTCTACTGTCAGGTGCTTGGCATGCAGGAGACCAAGCGTGTTGTGATCAAGGGCCAATGGCTTGACCATGTTGCTGGACTTGAGAATGTTGAGGCCAACGTGGTTTATCTTTCACTGCCGGCGGGACCTCGCATTGAGTTAATTGAATATGTTTGGCCCAGCGGAGTGCGACCCGAAGGACTTGATAAGACCAATACGATGGGTCTGCGGCACATTGCATTTCGGGTTTCAGATATTGATGCAACTGTCGAGGTGTTAGAAACAAGGGGGGTCCGGTTGCTCAGTGAGGTTGCTACCGTTCCAGGCACGCAGGTTGCTTTCAAGATGGGGCAGCGCAAGCGGCTTGTATATTTTCTTGATCCGGAACAGAATTTATTGGAACTATGCGAATACCGGTCTGACAGATGAATACCAAGCCGCCACGCCCGTGGTGGATGCCAATAGATCAAAGGGATACATGATGGAATCAACCATCCAGCTAATTGTCGAAATACTGCTTCGCTTCCATCGCAAAAATCCAACGCGGGTTGCTTTCGGCACTCCTCTGTTAGTTGCTGAATATGGACCTGATGAAGTCGCAGCAGCTTATGAGTCTCTGTTGGCTGACGAGATGGTGGAGCCGATTCATCATACCGTTGTCAAAAATGATAAGCCTCGAACGTGTTTTCGGATTACGAAGCAAGGTTTACAGGCGGATTCGCATTAAAAGGTCAGCGTCTGGATGTCGAGCATGCTATTCTATTCAGTGACTGCAATCTGCTGGATAGTAACTGCTGGTGGGGATTGCGGGGGGGATCGGATGGTGTGGCGGCGTAGAGGTTGGTGATACGATCACATTGACACGCCAGACTGCAGTGTGATAATGCCGTTGGAGTTGTTGGGGGTGTACAGGTGTTTAGAAAGACTGTATAGCGCTTACTGGAGAAGGGCTCGTAGCTCAGTTGGTCAGAGCGCGCCCCTGATAAGGGCGAGGTCGGAAGTTCGAATCTTCCCGGGCCCATTTTTTTCAAGTTGGGTTTAATCATTTATCTGACGATGACCATTAACGACCAAGGATTGTTTCGATCTCAGTCATTTGGCCAGGACTCAGGGGGCCAAACTGCATTGCGTTCGCATTTTCTTCTACCTGCTTGGCCGTTTTGAAGCCGGGTATTGGGATCGTCTTGTCACAACGCGCCCAGATCCAAGCAAGTGCCCCTTGTCCTAGTGTACGTCCACCGCTGCTAAGAATTTCCCTTATCTTGTCCAATCGTTTGAGTTGGAAAGCCTGCTTCCCATCTTGGAAATTCCAGTTCTGCCTGAAGTCATCTGTCGGCAAGCGTGAGTCATGGCTGAATTTGCCGGTCAGGATCCCCTTGCCCAAGGGGTTCTTGTTAATGCTGGCCATGTTGTGTTCTTCACAAACTGGCAGAGTTTCAGGATTTGGTGAAAGGACATTGAGAAGGTGTTGTATGGCCGTGCAATGCTGACCTGCTGCAAACAGGCACGCATGCTTCACCTTATCCGTACTCCAGCCATACCAACGGACTTTTCCCTCGGCGACCAATTCTTCAAGAACCTGGCGGATGGTCAATGCGTCATCTAGATCATAACTGCCGACATGGAACTGATATAAGTCAATATGGTCCCGCCCTAATCGATTGAGACTTCTTTCGCAGCAATTTCGGATGTAAACGGGGTCGGCGCAGGTACCGGATGCTTGCCGGGAGGGTTCGTCATACTTGTAGCCGAACTTGGTTGCAATGACGACATCATCATGCTTGCCATCCAGGGCTTTGGCCAGTACACGTTCGCTGTGACCACACCCATAAAAGTCAGCCGTGTCAAAGAAATTGACTCCCAGATCCATTGCTTTGTGAATTGCATGCACCGATTCGTCATCGTCAACTGTACCCCAGCCATTGGGTTTGCCCTCAAAACAGTAGGGCCCACCGATCGCCCAGCATCCCATACCTAGAGCACTGACTTCAAGGCCGCTTCGACCTAATGTTCTTTTCATTTCAGCCGGTTTTTATCACGTGGTTATTTTGATAACAGCGATTGTCTTCATGGTCCGTGATTATATACTGTGCTTGAATTCACCTCTCCTCAAGGATCCGTAGATCTGTTTCTGAAACGATCGCGCCCACGTGATCCCGGAAATTCTGCATGTGTGGTGCCACCAGGTGGGCCTTGAGATGGTCGAGGCTTTCCCATTTCTCAATGATCGTGATGGTGTCCGAGTTTACCGGCCCCTGTCGGTCGATGTCGGTTGCCAAGTCAATGGTAGGGACATAGCTGATACAGCCTTTCTCGATATGTACGGCGGGCAACAATTCCTTGAAGGCGGTGAGAAGTTCAGGGGCATGTCCTTGTTTGGCAGAGATTCTTGCGACTACGTGAATCATAATTCGGTATCTCCAAGCGTGGATGGCGACTTTGGGTCGGAAACTGTCGGCATGATCAATGGATCTTTGCCTTTCCAGTGAGGAAAATTCAGGTGATGTCTTTTCGGTGTGGAAAGGAAAAGGGTGGTTTGGCTAACTCAAAGTTGCCATGTTGGTCTTTACCGTGGACCAGGATAGGCCGCCACTTGTTTTTCGTGCCAATCGGTCCTGGTGCAGTGGGTGTCACCGAGGCGGGGATATAGCGGATGGTCATACCGCAACGGCGGTGGTTTGAGCGGTTTGGGAGACTTCCGTGAATCGCCATGCCATCATGAAGCGACATCTGCCCGGCTTTGAGGATGCAGTCAATTGCTTGGGTCTCCTGCTGCTTGGTGACGGTCAATTCCTGGTTAATGCTTAGTAGGTTACCCGGTTCTTCTGATTTGCCATGATCCATCAGCCCGCCAACGTGTGTACTTGGAATGATCTGCATGCAACCATTTTTACGGTTGCTGTCGTCCACGGCATACCAGGCCGTCACTTCGACCGGTGGTTCGATGCCCCAGTACCGCAGATCTTGATGCCAGGCTACGAATTTATCGTCGGGACCATACTTGCAGAAAAAATGGGTTGATAGCAGCAAGATATCATCCCCAATGATTTCTGTCACGCGATCAACGATTTTAGTGTGTGTGGCCATCTCCCAAATGAATGGTTGTTTGAAATGGTAGTCGAATAGTCCGGTCTGGCATCTGGCACGTCCTGTTTCGCTCTCCAGTTTGTCAAAACACCCTTGTATACGTTGCACGTCGGTGCCTGCCAGCACGTCGATGCCCGATAGGTAACCATCTTTCTTGTAGGATTCGATTTGCTCAGCACGTAATGGCGGCATATTTGTCGGGTGATGATCGAAAGGGGTTATTAAGGAGCATCAATCTTAATAATAGCACAATCAACAAATGCCAACTTGGTTTACCAAAGGGCTTTTGTTGTTACCGAGTGAGATCAACTCCGCTGTCGGTAAAAAGCCTAATCCATTCTTCGTAGGACTGGGTGATACGCTGTGGATCTTGGTCGCTTCTGGCAACAAATCCCGGGACCTCATTGCGACCAGTTGGAAGCCCGAGGCCGCAGTAACGGCTGTCTATACTCCAGCGAACACCATCGGTTTTATTCGTTAACGACCGGTGGACAACACGCTCCATGGTTAATAGAACATCACCAACGTCAACTTCGCACGTAATCATTTCCCCCTCGGGGAGGTTCTCATCTCTAATGCCCACTGGTGCAGTGGTGTCAGGATCATCAGTGAATCTTTCGTGGGGAATATTACCGCAATGATTTGAACCGCACAGCACCTGGAGGCAGCCATTCTGTGCCGTGGCTGGGACCAGTGGTATCCAGCAATTGACAATTAATGTATTGCTGGCATCGTCATCCTTGAGATATTTCATGTCCTGATGCCATGGAACTTCCGTGTGCATGTGGTCTGGCAACTTTGCCCTGACAGCGTACTGTGGATGGGCCAGAATCTCAGGTCCAATGAGCGACTCGATAATATCTAATAGATCAGGATGCCGTCGCAGATGAAAGACGCCGGGGGTTTTAAGCTTGCCGAGTTTTCGGTATTCCTTCCAGATCCAATTGGGTTCACTGCAAGCAGCTGCAAGTTGGGCTAGTCGTTGCGCAAATGGTGAATCGGTATATGTATGGTCTTGATCGAGGATTCCCTGGTCGAGGGCGGCAGAGGTCAGATTCCCGACCAATTCTTGGAGGTCATGAATCAATGGTTTAACAGCCTCATCACTAATCGCATCACAGACAATCAAAAATCCATCGTTCTGCAACTGTTGTACTTGTTCTGCGGTTAGGGCACTGGCGTTTTCCATCTCGTATCAAGTCCTTGGTGTTCTCGGGGGTTCTTTGTTGTTATTGGTTAAGCTTTGAATCTATATTACTATTATAACGCCATTGGAATACCCACGTGAAAGATGGATATGTTCATCGGCTTTGTGGTTGATTGTGAGTGCCAAACAGGATGGATGATACGACGCAGTTTAATGAGTCAGATAAAATATGGCAGATCATCACACCGTTGCAGTGGGAGCAGGCAACGGCAAGTCATGACAACACCTGCCAATCTGAGGATGTCCTAACGCTTGATAACGGTGGGCAGGGTAGATGGACCAGTCAATGGCATTCGATGAAACAGTCCGTTAGCAGTTTGCAGGTGAATATTGAAGCGCGGATTGATTTGTTCACACACAAGACAATTGAAACCATCGTCAAGGGGTCTCAAAGACCTTTTGCCGATGCTGATGGGTTGAAGCATACTTGGTATGGCAGGTGCATGATTGCCATTGTGGATTCCAGTCGCTGGATCATGGCTTTGAGATCAGGAATTGGTCATGTCAATTGGGGCATGCGAGATGCGATCCACCTGATTACCTCGAACGATGAAGGAAGGTCCTGGAGTCCGTTAAACCAGTGGTTTGACGGTTCCTTGATTGATGGCACGCCGTACGAAGACGGTTATACACATAGTGAGCCGGGGCTTTACCGAATGCCGAACGGCGATCTGATTTTGCAGTTCTGGCGCACATCATTTGAGACGGGAACCAAACAGCTGCGGTCGAGGGACAACGGGAAGACCTGGTTGGCGGACCATGATCGTATTCGCGTTGTGGGTGTACAGGGCGCAGCTGATGACCGTGTTTTGGGATGTCAAGATTATTTCATCGATCCGGACAACCCATCACATGTATACATGGCATTCGAGTACTTTCATTACAACGGCAGGGCAGGGTGCGTTTTGGCGAGATCAGTTGATGATTGTCGGAGTTATCAGTTTGTCAGTTGGTTGGGCCCATTGGCCGATGAGGGGCCGGGTCCTCACAACATCGCCACGTTTGAGCCAGCCATTGAGTATGTGGGAAACCGATCCATTATCGCCATTCTAAGAGATGCAACTGCCAATCGTTTTACCTGGCAGACGGTAAGCATGGATATGGGTCTGGCGTTCGGTCAACTCAAGGATATTTCCAGTCAGGTTGACGGCGGTGTGACCAACGGACTTTGGCAGCGGGCTAGGTTGTTTAAAGAAAGCAACCCCTGTTTTCAGCGGAATAATTGTTTGGATTATTCAAAAGGGGAAGGCCGTTTGTGGGGTTTTGGTATTCACAGTAATGGCGGCGGCTATACACGAAAGCCAGTGGTATATTGGTCCGACGACAATGGGCGGTCATGGCAGGGACCGCAACTGCTTCACGGCACCATGGATCCGGGTACGGATACGGGATATGGCGACCTTAAATGCCGGGTGGATCACACGTTCGTGGGTGCCACGTACTACGTCAATCCAGACCATGTAAAAAGAGGAAATCGGCCGATACATCGAAGTATTCAAGCAGCAGCAGTAGATCCGACACAGATGGGGATTACGACCAAGGATTCAGACGTTGAGCAATATACTTTTGGCGGTCAGCGGGCGAGCATCAAAATTGAATTTGATCGCAGTAATACATCTAGCACGGATTCGAGAGCTTATGAGATTCATGACGGGTCTAATACGTTCGCTGTGTCGGCGGTGCCGGGTGACCGTTGGCGGTTGATCATCCAACTTGCTGCGACCTCTTCATCCTCTAGGCCGGGTATTGCGGGTATTCATGTCGAGCAGCAATGATTGGGGCAGGTGATGCCGGTTTCAGGCCTGTCGGGAATGCTTAAGAGCAGGCTGACGGTTGGATATCAATCTGGAAAATAACCGAAAGGCCGTGGCGTACTGTACGGTTTTCTCTGGGGTCTAGGGTACATCACCCGTCCATCTTCAATTGCCCATCGGGCCTGAGGTTCTTATAGATCTAGGTCTCGGGCCTCCTGGGCCCGCTCCATGATGAACTGGAATCGTGGGCTGGGGTCTTTACCCATCAACTCGCCGACAACACGGTCTGCCGCAAGTGGATCGGAGATTTCGACACGCATGATCTGGCGAGTTTTGGGGTTTAGGGTTGTCTGCCACAATACCTTTGGCATCATTTCGCCCAATCCCTTGAAGCGGGTGATGTCTGCCTTGCCGTTTTTGCTGTGTTTTTTGATGATCTGATCACGGGCTTCATCGTCTTGTGCCCAGTGGGTAACCTTGCCAATATCGACACGATATAGCGGCGGACACGCAAGATAGACACGGTGGGCTTCAATCAGTTTGCGCATGTGTCGGAAGATGAAAGTTAACAGAAGTGTTGTAATGTGATGGCCATCCGAATCAGCATCCATGAGCAATACGATTCGGTTATATCGCAATTTGGAAATATCAAATTGTTTGCCCAGGCCGCACCCAAGGGCAGTGACAATATCGGAAAGTTCTTTGTTCTCCAGGACTTTCGCCAAGGAGGCCTGCTCGACGTTGAGGACCTTGCCACGTAGTGGCAAAATGGCCTGTGTTTGGCGATTGCGTCCCTGCTTGGCGCTGCCGCCAGCTGAATCGCCTTCTACGATAAACAGTTCACTGTTGGCGGATGCAGGGTTGGTGCAGTCGCTCAATTTGCCTGGAAGGTTCAGCCGATTGTTGGTCGCGCTCTTGCGTGTGATGTGTGCCGATGCGGCGCGTGATGCCTCACGTGCTCGAGCAGCCAAAATAATTCTTGCAACCACAGCCTCGGCCGCCGTTCGGTTGTGATTGAGCCAGTGCTCCAGGCTGGGGCGTACGGCACCATCGAGTGCGGCAAGCATGTCCTGGTTGTTCAGTCGCTCCTTTGTCTGTCCCTGGAATTGCGGATTGGTTAGGAAAATACTGAGCACACCTGTTAGCCCTTCACGGATATCCTCTGCAGCAATGTTGACCCCCTTCGGCGTCAACTTGTGTGTGACGATGTAATTTCGGATCGCCTTTGTGACACCGCTACGCAAACCATTCTCATGCGTGCCACCCGCCGTAGTGGGGATTCCATTCACAAAACTTCGGATGGTTTCGTCGGTTGATTCGGTCCATTGCAAAATGAGTGCGATCCGAAGTTTGGTGTTGGCGTCTTCCTTGTCGAACGTGAACATTGCATCGTGGGAAGGCTTGGCCTGTCGATCAGAGAGGATCTTGCGTTGAAAATCGGCCAGGCCATCCTTGTGTTCAAACATATCCTTCTGTTTATTAACCTGATCATCAAAGGTGACCTTGACCGCCTTGTGTAGAAAGCTGATGACCTCAAGTCGTTCGCGGATGAGTTGCGGATCAAACTCCGTTTTGGGGAAAATCTTTGGGTCCGGGCAAAAGAAGATGTCCGTGCCGGTGCCCCGTGCGGCTGGGCCACGGCCTAGTCGAGTGATCACTTTTCCATATTTGAACTTCTGTTGCCAGCGACGTCCGTTCTTGCGAATGGTGGCGACGAACTGTTTGCACAGTGCATTGACTACGCTGGCACCCACCCCGTGCAAGCCGCCGGAAGTAGCGTAGTTCTTTCCCTCGAATTTTCCGCCGGCATGCAGCGTGGTCAAGATAATCTCCAGTGCCGGTTTCTTAAACTTCGGATGTTTGTCGACCGGAATTCCACGGCCATTGTCGGTGACGGTGATCGATGTGCCGTCTTTATGAAGCGTGACGCCAATCTCGGTGGCATGCCCGTTCATGGCTTCGTCTACGGCGTTGTCCACAATCTCCCATACCAGATGATGCAAACCGCTACTTCCTACACCACCGATGTACATGCTCGGACGTTTGCGAACGGGGTCAAGTCCTTCAAGCACGGTGATGTCTTTGGCGGTGTATGTCGCGGTCATGATTAATCTTCAATGGGTTGCGGTGCAGGGATGTTATCGGGAACGACATGTTTAATCGATCCACGTTTCATGATCTGTCTGCCTTTGCCGCCGCGGCTGGTGACTTCATACTTGGCGGTACTAATCGTGCGCTTGCTTCCCTGGCTGGTCATGACTTCCAACAGATCACGATCACCCAGTGACACTTTGAAGCCAATAACGCGGTCATCCTGGGTTATCTTGATGAGGATCACGCCGCGGCCCGGACCGGCAAGGTAATTCACTTCCTCGGCACAGCAAAGGATCGCCCGTGCCTTATGGGTGATCGAAATCACGGTTTCATCGCCAAACAGGCGTGACACGCCCACGACTTCAGCCCCTGGGGCCATCCGGGCGTATCGCCGTCCATTTCGTGTGCTTGGCTCGGCAAACGATTCAAATCCAAATCGCAAACTGTAACCGTTGGTGGTCACCGCAAGTGCATGGGATGGTGGAGCGTGGTCTTCATCGGGTGGTTCGATATCACCAATACTACGCGAGTCCAGGCTGAAAGCCGAGATGATACGTTCACCATCTTTTAGCTTGAACAGCTTTTGTATGGGTTGGCCGTGACCAGTTGTTGCGGGGATATCTGCAATGCGACAGGTATAAGCCGTGCCGAGGCTCGAAAAGAACACGCAACTGGCACTGGTCGATCCGGCGAATACGGTTAGAACACAATCGCCTTCACGCAAACGAGTGGCGGCCGGATCCTTGATCTCCTTTTGACGCTTTACCCAACCATCGGCTGTAATCAACACATGGTTATCTTCCTTGATAATGAAATCCTTTGCCGTGAACTGCGGTTCGTCGCTAACGGTGGCAATAACCGTACGGCGCGAGTCGCCTTTGGCATAAGAGGTCTGAACCTGCTTGATCTCATCTCGCACGATTCTCCAACGACCCTCTTCGTCGGCAAGTAACCTGTTGATCTGGCGGCCCCGTTTACGTTTATTCTTGAGTTCGTCCCGAATGACCTGTATCTCGAGTCGGGCCAGCCGATACAACTTCAACTCAAGGATCGCATCGGTTTGTTCGGCATCGATTTTGAAACGTCGCATGATCTTGACGGCGGCATCGGACTTGCCGTCCGAGCCGCGGATAATCTTGATGATCTGATCTAGGGAATCGAAGACGGTCGCAAATCCCTCAAGAATATGAATGCGTCTTTTGAGTGTGGCTAGTTCATGTTCGATCCGGCGTGTGACAACCTCTAGGCGGAAGGTTAGGAAATGTCCGAGGATTTCGCGTAGATCACTACGTTGGGGACGCCCAACCTCGGGGTTTTC
>CAUZIY010000063.1:0-15947 GCA_963579995.1 Phycisphaerae bacterium | reverse complement strand
CAACTGAGCTTCAAAAACCATCCGTTCGGCTTCGGCCACACCGAACTCAAACGCGGACACGACTTCGCCTGCACATTCGCCAGTCCCAATGTCACCCGTGGTGTACTTGCGTGGATCAGCCCAATCACTATAGAAATCGGGATCGGCATCGTGCTCGGGCAGGTCGCGAGTGAATACATCAAGTCCTTCCCGGATCTTTGCCTTGCCGACACGCTGGACAAACTGCGCGAACTTTTCATCACCTTCGCGGTCACGAATATAGTGGTCGGTGATTTGCTGAAGCGCATCTGGGATCCGCTTGGACGGGATGGCGACAATTGGCAGGCCATAAGAACCAGCATTCTGTTCCCATTGGCCACCCAATACGACTTGGAAGTGGGGTACTTTGAAGCCTTTGACATTCCGGCTAACACCGTAGAAACCGATATCCGCAACGTGGTGTTGGCCGCAACTGTTAAAGCAGCCGCTAATCTTAATATGCAGGTCCTTGATGGCCTGATCCATTTCGACGCTCTTGGCTGTGAGTTGATGCTTGAGTTCTGCAGCCAAGCCTCGGGAGGAGGAAATACCAAGTTTGCACGTGTCAGTGCCTGGGCAGGCGACGATATCCACAATGTTGCTTGCCCCCGTATCGCTCAGCCCCGCGGCATCCAAGGCTTCATACAAGTCATACGCATCGGCTTTGCTTACCCACCGAATCACAAAGTTTTGTTCGACAGTTGTACGAACTGTTCCGTTAGTGAACCGCCGGACAATGTCAGCAAGCAAGCGAAGTTGGTCGGCAGTCAAATCTCCCAGTGGAAGTGCCACGGTTGCGCATACATAACCGGGTTGCCGTTGTGGGCGAAGATTCGTTTTGACCCATTCTTGGTATTGCGGTGAATGATCTTCGGTTGGAAATTCACCCGGTTGTCGCAACGGTTTTTCCTGTTCGTCCGTTACTCCCTCAAGTAGCCGGGTCCACTTGGGGTCGTTTCGCATCTTCTGACGCTCCTCGAGCACCTCTTGTTTAAACTTATCCATGCCCCAGTTATTGACAAGAAATTTAATACGGGCGCGAGCTCGGTTTTTCTTTTCGCCGTGACGTCCGAAGACACGGGCAATTGCCTGAGCAATAGGCAGCATTTCTTCAGGATCCAGGAATTCATCAAAGACTTTGGCCTGGTGTGGAACTGCACCTAATCCACCCCCGACGGTAAAGTGAAAACCACGCTGTTCCTTACCATCAACCTGGCGGGTTACCGCGGTGTAGCCGGCATCATGCATTGCCGTGAGGCCACATGCATGATGAGCGCAGCCACTGAATGCGGGCTTGAACTTGCGGCCAAAATTCTGGGCGTCAGGATGGCCCAGTAAAAACCCTGACAAGGCACGTGCATAAGGCGTTACATCAAATGGCTCATCGGGACATACGCCGGCAAATGGACAGCCGGTTACGTTTCGAACCGAATTGCCACAGGCTTCCCGAGTTGTAATACCGGCTGAAGCCAAGCGGCGCATGATTGCAGGGGTATCGTTTATGTGGACAAAGTGCAGCTGGAAATCCTGGCGGGTTGTGATATGGGCAATCCCATCAGAATACTCCTCCGCAAGATCGGCCAATACCTCCATTTGATCTGGGCTTAGACCGCCAAACGGGATCTTGATCCGCTGCATGCCGGGTGCGTCCCAGACGGTGTTTGGGCCCTTGGTGTTTTTACTGTTGCTGGGGTAGGCAAGTTCCTTGGACTGCTCGCCATCATGACGCTGCCCATTGTCATATCGCTGGCCATATACGCCGCGGCGTAATCGGGTTTCGGCAAATAGTTTCTCGTCGACCTTCCCCTGGCGGCGAAGTTCCATCTCCATCTCAAACGCATCAATCTCTTCGGCAAGCTGGGGTGCGATCGTATCCTTGAGCCGGTCGGTCCAAATTGGATTACTTGCTTTCATGGTGTATTGCGCCCAAGTCTTGGTGTAGGCAAAAATTAACGTTGTTTAGTGTATCATAAAAAAGGGGTTCGATCAATTCATATTGGTTGGTGGTAGTACTGGTCAACCCCCTAGGTTGTTCTACAATGTGGAGGTACACAGGTAGCCAATCATGGCAGATGAGCACAAGTTGCGGGTCTATGATTCGATTCTTGGCCTGCTTTGCGGGCCAGATAATCCCACGCCATTGGTCCGTCTCAATCAGGTTGTTCATTTCAAGCATACGCATGTTTACGCCAAGTTGGAATGGTATAACCCGTTTGGGGCGGTCAAGGACCGGATTGCATCGAATTTAATTCGCGATGCGGAAGAGCGGGGTGTCCTAGGTTCCGACAAGAGCCTTGTTGAAGCCACTTCGGGCAATACGGGACTCGGGCTGGCAATGATTGGTAATGCTAAGGGTTACCGACTCAAGACGCCGCTGTCCGGAAAAATACCAGTTGAAAAGCGTACGATGCTACGCTTTTTTGGCAGTGACGTGGTGGAACTGGACGACACACTGTGTCCGGCGCCGGGGGCGCCGGAGGGTGCAATAGCGGCTGCTAGACAGGCTGCCGAATCAGATGCGCAGACGGTGCTGCTTGATCAGTATGCCAACGATGCAAATCCCGACAGCCATTACCGTACGACGGGACCGGAGATTTGGAACCAGACGCAGGGCAAGGTCACCCATTTTATTGCCGGCCTTGGCACCTGTGGAACCATTACAGGTACGGGTAGGTTTCTCAAAGATCAGAACAGTGATATCCAGGTAATGGGCGTCTATCCAGAAGAGGGGCACGACATTCCAGGTGTGCGTAGCATGGTGCAATTGCAGCAGACCAAGCTCTTCTTTCCCGACGAATATGACCAGATGACCGAAGTGGCCAATCGTCAGGCTTTTGATATGTGTCTTCAACTCAACCGCCAGGAGAGCATCATTGCTGGTCCCAGCAGTGGCATGGCGCTGAATGGTGCATTACAGATGCTTCCTGATGAACCAGGCACCATTGCAGTCGTGATCTTTCCTGACGACGTCTTTAAATACGCCTCCTCGTTCCAACATCACTTCCCGGACTTATGCCCTAGCGATGCGGGTAGTGAAACGGCTGGTCCAACCAAAGACGAACAACTGTTGGCCGAGATGATCGAAAATTTGAAGAACCAATACGATACCGTAAAAGCTGACGACCTGGAAAAGCAACTTGCCGAGCAGGGCGCTCCGGTTGTGGTCGACGTGCGTTCGGCTCAGATTTACGCCGAATCCCATATCATCGGTTCGGTTAATATTCCCCAAGATGAACTGGTTCAGCGAGCTGGTGAACTGCCGGATGATCGTGAATCACCAATTGTCATGGTGTGTAACATTGGTAAGTTCTCCAAACATACGACGTTATACCTTAAATCGATGGGATACAGGCAGGTGCGTAGTATGAAAGGTGGCTTGAACGAGTGGGTTCGCAAGGGACATCCAACAGAATCATCGGTGATGGGGACTTCCTGAACGGCATTTCTGTTTTAACCAGCAGGTACTTGAAATAGTCTTATTGTCACCATCGTACTGCCGGTGGCATGATGGTGGCTGGGTGATCCATAGTTGGCGGTATTGGCATGGATATGATTGCCCACGTATATAGAAGCTGTCCAGTAGATTGGTAGCTGGCCGTCGGGAGGTGTTGTCGATTTTCACCTCGACTAGTTGAAGTACCGTCCACGATTACAACTGTATGCATATAACATGCAATTAGATACCGTCTTGTGTATCCAAGTGGATATCAACTTTTTTAGACGAATTGGCCGATCCAAAAGAAAGTGACGATATTAGAGGATTCAGTTGAATAGCTTGCATAATATTCCTAGAATTAATGGCCCTAGTATGGGGGGCACGAGCCGTGAAAAAACTCTGTGACAAGTGTAATCATCCCGCAACGGTCCATGAAGTTGAGATCGTTAAGGGCCAGAAGATTGAAAAACATCTCTGTGACGATCATGCGCGAGAGGAAGGTATCGCGGTGGGTGAAGACTACAAGCCCATTAACGAACTGCTGACCAACTTTGTGAAAATGCACAGCGGGTCGGCCCCTGCGCACGACCTGGTATGCGACAATTGTGGTATGGGTTTTAGCGAGTTTCGGGAGAACAGCTTGCTCGGATGCCCGCAATGCTACATTGCATTTGAAGCACCGTTAAGTCCACTACTGGAACGTGCCCAGGACAATGGCACGCACCACATTGGCAAAGTGCCGCAGCGTTGTGGTATTGGCGAACGACGCCAAGAGCAATTGCTGCGTATGCGCAACCGCTTGGCCGAAGCGGTCAAGTCAGAAGATTTCGAACTGGCTGCCAGGCTTCGGGATGATATCAGTCAATTTGAGGGTGTAGTCGAATGACACTTGGGCGTATCATGACCAATGCCGGGGAATGGCTGCGGGGGGCTGGTCCACGCAGTGATGTGGTCCTGTCAAGCCGTGTTCGGTTGGCGCGTAATCTTGCCGGCTTCCCGTTTGTCAGTCGATCCAGTCGTCGGCAGCGTGAGGAAATTCTCGAACGCTGCCGTGATCAGATCATGAATGGCCAACTTGCCGAGAATGTTCTTTGGGTTGGTCTGGTTGAATGCCCCCAGGTCGATTGCCAGTTGCTTGTTGAACGTCACTTGATCAGCCGGCAACATGCCAGGGCAAACGACCTGGCGCGAGCGGTTGCGGTTGATACTAACGAAACGTTCTCAATTATGGTTAATGAAGAAGATCATCTTCGAATCGCGGTGCTTCGTAGTGGTGTCCAGCTTGCCGAGGCATTCGAACAGGTAAACCGCATTGACAATATCATTGAAAAAAAGTTGGACTATGCTTTCTCCAAACGGTTTGGTTATCTCACAGCCTGTCCGACCAATGTGGGTACGGGTATGCGTGTTAGCGTGATGCTGCATCTGCCGGCATTAAAGCTAACCGGCGAGATCGACAAAGTTCGTCGCGCAGCGCGTGATATCCATCTGGCCGTGCGTGGGCTTTTTGGTGAGGGTTCTGAGGCCCATGGTGATCTTTACCAAATCTCCAATCAAACCACGCTGGGTCGCAGTGAGCAGGAAATCCTTTCCGAATTCGAACACACGGTTGTGCCGCAGATCATCGCGTATGAGCAGCAAGCCCGCCAAGCCCTTTTGCAACAACGCTCGGTGCAACTGGACGATAAAATTTGGCGGGCTTGGGCGATCCTCACGCAAGCGAGAATGCTGGGATCCGAAGAAGTTCTTACATTGCTCTCGCACCTTCGATTGGGCGTTAATCTTGGGCGTATTCAGACTGTTGATATACAGACAATCAATGAGTTGTTTTTGCTTTCTCAGCCGGCACATCTTCAAAAGATTAATGGATCCGCAATGGAAGGGGCCGCTCGTCGCCAAGGTAGGGCGGAATTGATCCGTCGTCGTCTTGGTGCTGCGGACTAATTGCAGCAGCTCTTTGACGGAACCTGATACACTTATCTATAATTGTGTCCGATACTTTGTTACGTAAAGTTGGGTCGCGGGCCATTCGGCTGTGCTGTTTTCAGGGGCAGATTTGACGGGAAGAATTAACGGAGAATCTGACCTGTAGCCAAGGACTGAATGCAATCGGTTTACATCAAGACATTCTGAGTCATCTCGTGTCGGAGCTTGAGCTGCGCTACGTGATTACGGTGCACCGGGATGAATCGGTCAGGCACTGTATACAGCAGATGCGTAGCTATGGACTAGGTTGTGTTGTGGTCGTTGACAAAAAAAACATCCTGGAAGGAAAGTTCACGGAGCGATTGCTCATCCCACTATTGCTTAGTGGAAAATCATTGGACGAACCTGTTGCAAAACACATGTCCACGGATTGGGGGGCAGTTAGTACAGAGGATCCGATCGTAAAAGTGATTGAACAAATGGAATCCAAGAAACTGCGATTTGTCATCGTGGTAAACTCAAAAGGTCAACCCGTTGGCCTGACGGGCCAAAAGGGTGTGGCCGAGTACATTGCCGAGCACTTCCCGAGGCGAGTAAAGGTTCAGGAAAGCCAGGCCACCAAGATCTTCTTGGACCATCGGGAGGGGGCATAGCCATGAGACGCCGCCGTCGCTCCGTAGATGACAGTGAATTTCAAGATCCACTGAAGAATTATGAGACGCCCGCTTACAATGGCGATCTTGACCGGTCATTGATGGAGGGAAAGATTCGGGATATCAAGATTACCCCCTTTACAGCAGTATTGCCCGAAACGACAATCCAAGATGCGCTCAAGGAAATGTGTGACTCCAGCATTGCTTGCCTTCTTATTGCCCGCGAAGGCAAACTGCTGGGGATCTTTTCCGTAAGGGATGTTTTGCACCGGGTTGTAGAGAATTACGATCGAATTATGAACGATCCGATCAGCGATGTGATGACACCCAACCCGACAGCGGTCTACCGTACCGATAGTCCGGCAAAGGCACTGAATTTGATGGCCGATAGCGGGTTTCGACATCTACCCATACTAAATGTCGATGAAAAAGTCGTTGGTATTCTCGGTCCCCGGAGGGTCACATCCTATCTGCGTGATTTTCTGCCGGATTGACGTCCACTATGACCTTTTGTTGATCGGTTGATGATCGGCATGTGAAGTGTGGCATGTGATCAATCCTACAGCCGTATGTTGCGGGTTGGCCATGGCCAGATCATTGATTTCCCCAAGCCTTCTCCATTGGCCCACCCCCCGTCGGAGGCGACCTGAAATGACGGTTGTGTGCCACAGGACAAAATGGATCGATCGGTGCGTTGTTTGATGGTTGAACGTGCCGATACGTCGTGGAGTTTCAACGACTAAACCCAGTTCATGTTCAATCCACTGCCGGGACCTTGCGGAAGGTTTTTGAGCCTCGAGGTTTTCTGCTGTGGGCATCTGCCACAATCGCGACCACATACCCTTGTCGGGTCGCTGAACCACCAGATGGCAGTTGTGCTTTTCGATCGCAAAGATGTGGTGGGTTACTGACCTTGGGCGGCGTCGTGGATGACGAACCGGCAGGCGATTGACACAACCCTGCAAATAGGCTTGGCACGACTGGCGTACCGGGCAGACGGAACACCGCGGGCGTCTTGGCAGGCAGACCAGCGCCCCTAATTCCATCAGTGCCTGGTTGAATATCCCTGGATGACGAGGTGAGACGAACTTTTCTGCGATTGATTGAAGTTCTCTGCGGGTTGGTCCATCATCGATTGGTTTATCAATGGCAAGTAGTCGAGAAATGACACGTGAAACATTTCCGTCAATGGCAGCCACCTTCTCGTCGTAGGCAATAGATGCAATCGCACCTGCGGTATATGTCCCGACGCCCGGTAGTTGGGACAGATTTTTCAAGGTTTGGGGTACTTGTCCACCAAAGTGATCGATGATCATCCGTGCCGCGGCATGTAGATGCAGGGCTCGTCGGTAGTAACCCAAGCCCTGCCAGAGTTGTAATACCTGTTGTTCTTTAGCTGAGGCCAACGATTCTATGGTGGGCAGTGTTTTGATAAAGCGGTTGAAATACTCTATGACCGTAGCCACTTGTGTCTGTTGGAGCATGAACTCACTGACCAGCACGTGATAGGGATTAGCAGGATTTTGGCCGCAAGATCGCCAAGGCAGCTTGCGGTGATGTGTCTGGAACCAGTTGAGCAGATTACAGCGAAATCTGGCTACCCGTTTAGTTTCAGCTTGCCAACCGTTCAACTGACCATCCTCGATAGAAAGAGCCTCTGACAGGATCTAGATGCACCCACGTTACCGTCAGCAACCCACGTCCAGCAAGCCTTGGCCGTCTGGTTCATCCAGGCCAGATTGACCGTTGCCCCACCCGCCGCTAATGTTCTTATTTAACCCTGAGCCGCCGAGCGCATGAGCAGTGAAAAGAAAGACAAATGTGGCGTATTCGGCGTATGGGGCACCTCCGATAGCGCCCAACTCGCCTATACGGCTTTATACGCACAACAACACCGAGGCCAGGAATCTGCAGGTATTGCAGTAAGTGACGGTGAGACGCTCAATGCGCATGTCGGGATGGGATTGGTAGCTGAGGTCTTTTCCCCCGCGGTCCTTGACCAGCTCGAAGGGGTGGCAGCGATCGGTCATAACCGCTATTCCACAACTGGCTCAAGTCGTGCATGTAATGCCCAACCCCTACTTGAGGAGTTTGGCGGTGGCATTCAGGTTGCAGTGGCCCACAATGGCAATTTGATCAATGCTGGACTGTTACGCGAGCAGTATGAGCAGAATGGTCATATTTTTCATACCTCAACGGACACTGAAGTCATCATCCATCTGCTCGCCTACCATCACCTGTCTAAATCAGATCCCTTGGTGCAGACGCTGGACCATCTGCATGGGGCATATAGTCTGGTCTTTCTCTTCAAGGATCGCATTGAAGCAGTGCGTGACCCTTGGGGTTGGCGACCGCTGGTGATTGGTCAACTCGATAACGGCTCGTTCTGTGTCGCCAGTGAAACCGTTGCCCTTGACACCATCGAGGCCCGTTTTATCCGTGAGGTTGAACCAGGAGAGATCGTGACCCTTTCTGACCGGGGCCTGGAGTCACGAAGATTTGCGCAAGCCCAACGACCGGCGCATTGTATCTTTGAGCACATTTACCTGGCCAACCCAAGCTCAAATGTATTTGGTGACACGGTACAGATAGTCCGGGAGAAACTGGGTGAGGTGTTGGCTGAGGAAGCGCCTGTGGCAGCTGACTATGTGATGCCCATGCCGGATTCAGGTCGGTCGGCAGCTCTGGGCTACGCACGGCGTAGTGGTATTGAATTTCGAGAGGGGATCGTACCGAATCGATATGTGGGGCGTACCTTTATTCAGCCAACACAAGCACAACGGGATATTGCGGTAAATCTCAAGTTAAACGTGGTCAGGGAAGTCGTCCGTGACAAGCGAATTATTGTCGTTGAGGATTCGATTGTTCGCGGTACGACGACGCGGGGAAAGATGAATCAGCTTCGACGCGCTGGTGCACGGGAAATTCACCTGAGAATCAGTTGTCCACCTATCCGCCACGGGTGTTATTTTGGAATTGACTTTGCGCAATCCCAACTTATTGCCAGAGAGAAAAGCGTTAGCGAAATCAGGGAATTTCTGGATATTGAAAGCTTGCACTTTCTGTCGCATGATGGCATGCTGAACTGTGTGAGTAGGCCCGATGACCACTACTGTACCTCGTGCTTTAGTGGTGATTACAGGTTAAATGTCGACAGGCCGGTTACCAAGCTAAGCCTTGAACGTCATCAGTTGAAGATGTTTACTTGATCACGTCTGATTCTTTACTTTCCAGATCTTTAGTCAGTTTCGCCATGTTCTGGCTGTCAATGATAAACCAACGATTGTCGATCCGACTCTGCCCATCGCTGTAGATAATGCACTGATGTGAATGTCCTTCTTTGGCTTCGATATGAATTCTGGCGAGTTGCTCTAATTCCAGTTGCTCGGTAGGAGGTTCGATAAAACGCAGCACCCGCAGGCCTGCCAAGGTGTCGAATAAAATGCTCGCCCCAGATTGATCGATCCTTCGCCCCTCGTTGCTGGTGTATTGACCAGCCTCGTCTTTCGCAATCGTCAACGTCCCATTAGCCCCTTCGATCGTTACCTGGTTGATCTGGTCGATCGTCATTTCGAGAACAGTTCGGTAGCGGAATTCCGCTTTTAGTTTTTCATATAAGTCCTGGTTGATCTCGAATCCCTGATACTCAAATGCGCCGTCCAAGTCGCCAGTCACGTGTCCAACACGTGACTGTGGATCGATGCGAAGGTTGACTTTGGCGCCTTGGGCGGTTGCAAGGTCCACCGTTAAAGCTTGAACCACGCTTGCTGGTTCATGATGCCATTGTTCAGCTTGGAGTGGTAGCAAGGCGGTTAATAATTCGTCCAGGGCGCCACTCTCAAATCGATCCTGTCCCTTGAGGACCCATGGTCCCATCTCATCTTTGGCGGCCATATGCGTTTCGTCATGCACCACCGGTTGACGGGAAAAATCAAAAATGGCACCATCGGGCCATTGAATCACCAGATGATGGACCTTGTCAGCGGTTAGATCTAAAACACGTCGACTGCGAAATGCAAGCGTGGGTTCGAAAACAAGTTTCAATTCATCTGCTGGAACTCGATAGGCTGTTGTCTCGTGATTTCTTCGTACCAGGTAATGATTACTGTTGTCTTCGGTGTGGATTTTCAGGATGTCAGGTTCCGGTCGACCTATGGCGGCGACCGTAACGGTTGCTATTGGATCCTCACCGGTCTGTACATTCGTTTCATAGCTTTCAGCCTGAGCCTTCTCAATAAGCGCATCGATCAACTTGTTGGCTTCAGCATCATCAACATCATAGGGTGGTGTCGGCTCCCCAAACTTCCAGCCATCGCTGCTATGCAGCAACTTAAACGTACTGCGGTTACGTCTTTCGAAAGTGAGTTCCCGAATATCACCTCGATCAATTGGAGTTAATCGAGGATCACGTAGGTCGTCCACGGATTGCTCAAGGTTTTCCTTGTCGGACCGGGAAATCGTGAATATGGCGGTGCCCGGTTCGTCCTCACGGCTCAATGTGGCGAAGAAGGAACTACCGGCGAAATCATCAGGCCCACCGATTCTCAATGTCGTGACCATTGAACGGTCTTTCTCTTTTTCTGTTTCAGCACCATCGACATGGTTGTTCTTTGCATTGGTATCGGATTGGGGAGATGCCGGTGAAGTCCAGATCGAAAGCGTTAACGGTGGCTTGGCCAAGCCATATAGTGAAAGGTCTTGAGGATCATCGGTTACAAACTTTTGGATGTAGATCCGACCAAAATCTTCGATCAATTTCTTGATGGCGTCCTGACTGACACGTCCACTATTCGGAGGAGAAAATGACCAACTGCCCTCAGCTTTGAGCGTCTCAATCGAGATGCCATTTTGCTTCAAGGCAAGTCTCGCCACCTTCCCTTCACCCGGCGTGTCAAAGCTCTTGGAGCGAAGATCCGATATGGGTTTGTCAAGGATTTGGTCGTGAAGATCACCGGCTACCACATAGAACTGATCTGTTCCTTCAATCTTCATGTAACCACGATTTCCAAGTGCCAACTTGTTGCCCAGGTGTATCGTGTGCGGTTTGGGGGGGCCTGGTTTGTCAAAATAAATTGTGACAACGGCTTTGGGTGGGTCCAAGCCAACTTCATTCAGTGGCGGACCGTTCTTGCTGTCCGGCTTGTATCTCTCCACCCACCGCAGTGTTGCGGCGGTTTCCCCGATCTGACGCGCCGACCATGAATTCAGATCGAATTGCACGGGTGCCGTCTGGACCCATTCAGTTCCCACACGTGATAGCATCGCTTCTTTTCCGGCGTTTTCGATTTTTATCTTGGTGACCGCTGGTGTCGGAAAATCAACTGCGGTAAACAGGGGTGTACCCTCTTGTGAGGGGGTCGTGGTGGAATACCCATCCTCAGAGGTGGGTAGGTTCTTTGATTCGATGAAAATATAAAATATGGCTACTGCAATCAGGAGGATCAGCAGAAAAATGGTGGTCTTGAAGTTCATGGGTCTTTGCGATCTTTAAACGGTTCGACGTGTCAGCCAAACGCCAACTCCACAGGCCAATGCCACTAATGGGAGTCCCACTAGCAGTAAAACTTTAATGGCCACAAAACCACCTTGGCTCATTTGTCCCACACGCCGAATATCTTGTGTTCGTGCACTACGCGCAATCAGTTCCTCAAGATCTGCCAGCCAATAAACACTATTGAGGAACAACTCGGCATTGGCTGGGAAAGCAGCACCAGTTAAAGGTGCAGTGCCTGGGCCAAGTTGCCCCCACATGGTTACCCGATTGCTTGCCCAATAGGGATCGGCAACAACAACGATTCTGCCCCTGTCTGTTTTGGCCGCCACTGCAATCGTAAATGAGTCTGCTGCTGTGGTTTGGTTGTACTTTGGATTTGGGGACTGCAGGTTTGTTTCAGCCCACATATCCCGATGGGTGGCACTTGCCAGGACCCAGTGATCCACGCTCGGATTACCAGAAGTGGTCAGGATCAGGGGGCAGGTGACTGGGAAAACACCCCGCATGGTTCCAAGGGCGGTCGTAATTGCGGAATCACCTGTCCATTGGTTAATCATGATGTTGGGACTGGCCGTTGTTCGCCTGTCCGGCAGGATTTCCTGGTAATAAATCTGGCGATCCAATTGTGGGCTGATTCCCCAGGGTTCGATGACATCAACCATGGGATCCTGTGCGCCATAGGCTATTCCCGGATTGGGCCCAAGGATGAACATGGCAGTGTGGCCATCGTCCAGTTTCTGCGTCACCACGTCCGCCACCCGCGATGCTCCGGCAGATGCCGTCGGCATCATTGGGTTTGCTGGTGGCATGGGCGTAATGATCCAGATGACACGTTGGCCTTCTGCAGGTTCAGGAGCAGGCTGAGGTGGCATGGGGGGGCCGCCAAACCCAGGTCGATTTTGACCCATTGGATTCCACTGGCGCACGTCAAAGTTCATGGTCTCAAGACGCTGAGCTACATGGGCGTAGTCGCCACCGGGGCCTGTTGCCGACTGCTGGCCAGCGTAGACGAATACCACCATCGGTTGCCTGTCAAGTTCCAAACCGATCAACGCGCCGGTGATCTTTTCTTCACCTACAAATGCTTGATCAATCAGGTCACCTGGTTGTGCCTGAGCTAGCTGTTCCGTATTGGGCTGGCGAAACATCTCTTGAAGGGAGATGACGCGTATATCACGGGGGCTGCTGATGACAACCGTATTGGGTGTACGAAGCTGGTTACGCACATCATCGTATTTGTCAGCATTGCCGACATCATTCAGTGTCCTATGTGAAATAGCCAGCGCATCTTGTACAGACTGTAGACCATCTTTTAGTTTCAAAAACCTATTACTAACCGATGGGGCCATTGCGGCAGTAGATGCCCAGTTGTTCAAGTTGTTGACTGATACCTCAATATTCTTGTCAATGAGATCAAGTTCCTGGCGTATCTGGCTTAGGACGCCACTGAAGTCCGGAAGCACTGATTCCAAAGACCGATCTACAACCGTTGAAATATCGCTTCGAGATTGGGCCATCCGGCCAATGAAACGCGTGAGTTGGTTTAGAAAAAGCTTGTGCTCTTCATTGACTAACTGCGGGTCATTTAGCACTGCCTGAATCAGGGGTGCTTGTCGAGTAAGTAGCTGTTCTGCCTCCTCCACGGCTTTGCGTCCGTGGTCAATGCCCTGTTGAATCGTTGTTAACTGGTTTTCAAACCGCTTCAATAGATCATTGAAGAAAGACTTTCCCGCCAGAGGCGAAATGTGTTCAACTTCTACCTTGTTTGAGTAGTATTGGTATTCCTCAATGAGATCCTTGGCGTTGTCAATATAGGAGTTGGACTCTGAAATAAGCGTGACAATTTGAAAGTCATTTTCAAGGTTCTTGAGAATTTTTCGTGTTTGATCAGAAAGGCTGTAACGCCGTGAATGCGTCGTGTCGAGACGGACTCGATCGAGATACTTATAACTGATGATGTTGAGGATCAGGACTATTGCCGCAGCAGCAACGATGGCAATAGTGATATTGAAGCCATACTTGACGCGTCGTTGCGTTTGAGTTTCGGATTTCACGTTTGAAATTTTGGCCATGCCCATTCCAATTCCCGGCATTCAATTCGTTGTTATCGCCAGCGCCGACTCTCAAGTGTCTTGACGGCGACAAACAGAAACAAGGCAATGCCGCTGCAGAAATACAGGCAGTTACCCATTACCAATAAACCCTTATTGAACGTTTCGAATTGCGCATTGACATTCATGTAATGCAGTGCTTTTCGTAGATTGGGCCAAACCCATTCTGCTTGAGGCAGGAAGTAAAGGGTGATTGTCAGGAGGCAAATGACAAAGACGGTGATGAGAAAAGCGATGATCTGGTTCTCTGTTAGGGCGGATGCAAACGTGCCAATGGCAAGGTACAGGCCACCTACGAGCAACAGGCCAACAAACCCGCTGATAATCGGTCCCCAATCAGGTGATCCATTCATCTCCAGGACGCCAGCCAGGAAAATAAGCGGCACGAATAATGCCATGAGGAAACCCATTGCGCCAAGCCACTTGCCGATGATGACCTGCGTGTCGGAGATCGGCGTGGTCATCAATGTTTCAATGGTTCCGTTACGGTATTCTTCGCTAACCAGGCGCATGCTGATCGCCGGTATCAGGAAGATCATCAGCCAGATCAAACCACTAAAGGTGCCACGCAAGGTGGCGGGCATATTAGGGGCGAAGGTATTTAGGAAAATAAGTGAGCTGCCTAGCGCAAACAGGCCAATCACGACATACGCAATTGGAGAAAAAAAGAGGCTTGCTAACTCTCGTCTGGCAATTGTAAGTGTCTGTTTCATGGTGATCGAATCAGTCCGAGGCCTAGTTGCTTGGTGCGGTATTGATTATGCGACAGCTTGATCTTGTTGGGCGGTGACTTCTATAAAGAACTGCTCCAAGGTGGCGATCTCGTGACGCATTTCGCGGATGGCCCACCCGTTTTGCAGCATCGCGGCGCCGATTGGTTCGCGAACATCAATGTTCCCGTCAGCAGTAACTCTTATCTGCGTCCAACCGTCATCGGTTTTCGAGGTGGTGGATTGGACGCCATGGATTTCAGTAATGACCTTTTGTGCTGCTTCTTGTGTTGCCTTGGCCTCGACAATGAGTATAGATGATCCGGCAGCCACTTGGCGACGAAGTTCATCGGGGGAACCTTCAGCCACGACCTTTCCCCGTGCGATGATCATTACGCGGTCAGCGGATTTTTCCACCTCCGCCAGAATATGTGTTGATAGCACGATGGTGTGTTGGCCTCGTAATTCTGCGATCAATTCACGGACATGTGTGATCTGTGTTGGGTCAAGCCCGGCCGTGGGTTCATCAAGGATGAGAACTGGGGGGTTATGCAGGAGTGCTTGGGCAATACCAATCCGCTGTCGATTACCGCGTGACAACTGCCCAATTAAACGGCGGCGTAGTTGCTCTAGACCACACCGATCACAGACCATGCTAATGCGATCAGAGCGTGATCGGCGATCCATTCCCTGTAACTTGCCACGATAATGTAGATATTCTTCTACACGCATCTCTCCATAAAGTGGTGTGCTTTCAGGCAGGTAACCGATCTTGCTTCGTGCTTGTTGCGATTGAGTTGTTAGGTCATAGCCCGCCACGCTGGCCCGACCACTGGTCATGGGTAAAAAACCGGTCAGGATACGCAGCGTCGTACTTTTTCCAGCTCCATTGGGTCCTAGGAACCCAATGATCTGCCCCGACTCGATCTGAAAGGTCAATTGATCGACCGCGAGTGTTGGGCCGTACCATTTTGCCAATTCCTGCACATCAATCATGTGGGTCACCAGATTAGTGAATGTCGTTCCTGTCCACCTGACCTTGGGGCGATCGATATAACCTACGCATGGGGAGGTGTCAAGGTTCAGCCGTCGGTAAAAAGGGGATCTTGGCTGCCCGCTTGTGTGTATCGGGGGTTAAAATGCGTTTATGCGGGCTGCGTGAGAATTGGTCATAGGGTTCAAATTTGTACGGGCCAACGCCCATGATTTGTGGAAAATCATCTGGTGTATCAAGGGGTGTCGGGTTGACCGCACTGATCACTCCTAGGCCTGGAATCGCCGGCACTTATTCATGCAAGGTTTTTTTCCGCCGGCTGGTATCAGCACAGAGATATTGGATCTGCGCGGGGCATCTTAACTGATGGGCTGTTTCATCAGCCCAACCGGTTATAGTAAATGTTTTTCACTTGATACGGTGGGGTCACGTCGATAAAGTTGATGATTCGGTACGGTGTGCTGTGCATCTACCTTGGGGATAATTTAGACGGGTTGGTAGTGCGGGTAATCTAAATCGCAGGAACTATGGACTCAATGCATCTTACAGAGATTCTTCAGGCCGATAGCATCAAGGTGCCGCTGACTGCGAAGGGCAAGCAGTCA
>CAUZIY010000062.1:0-16325 GCA_963579995.1 Phycisphaerae bacterium | reverse complement strand
TGTGCGCCGGGCATGGGATGAAAATGAGAGAATGCCAGGTTCATTTGGGTGTCATTGTCGTCTAGGTTGCAGACAGCAGCCACGTTAGGCAGCACTTGTAGGATTTGGTTGCAGTCATTCCGTGTGATGCGGACCCGGACGACAAGAAGTAGCTTTTGTTCATGGTGAATGACGTTGGGCTCGAGCCAAACGCCGCCATTATGTTGCTCGGCACCCAATACCTGGGGAACTCCCGGATGGGTGATGGACGGCGACATGCGCCATGCACCTGGCGTTTCGAGGTCTGCTTCAAGATCGGCGGCAATGGCGAAGACTCGGCGATTGGCCGGTTGCATATTGTCGGCGGCCCAATATAGAAATTGGCCGCGTATGACCCAGCCGGTAGAGCAAGCATAGACTTTGTCTTCATGTATTTGTGTGGGAAAATTCCAAGTCTGCCCCCCATCGCTGGAAGACGTGACCCACAAACCTTCCCAGTCCATTCCTGCCCCTATGTAGTAGACTTTATCGCCACGCACGAGAAACTTTCCTGTTGCGAATGAAGTACGTGACACTTCTTGCCATGTAGAACCATCGTCATCACTCGCAAAAACAAAACATCGTTGCGTGCCGTAGACGCGTTGAGCAGTATCATCCCGTGACCAGAGATTGACCGAACACAACAGGCGTCCTGATGGCAAGACGGCCAGTGCCGGTGCATCAGAAATGATGTTTGGATCCTGCCATTTAAATACCGTCGTCAGGTTGTCGGCCAGGGTGTCTCTCCACCCGTTGAATACCATGATGAATTCCTTCGGTTGTGTGCTAGGGGAAAGAGATGTGGGATACCAAGGAAGCCACCTGCCGATTTCGTGCTTGGGTCTATTTGCAGTAGTTCTACATAATAGATCTGGGTTACTACGGTTCGACCAGGTGGCGACGTTCTGGACGCATAATACTGGCCAATTTGCTCAGATGTCGCCGTCGTTTTCCGCTGGCGTCTCGGGTGACTCCAATCTCAACGCCCTGAGGTTGGAAATCATTGAAGATCACCTTTCGGGAGATATTACTGGTATTGGTTGAGGCGCCGTGGACTACGGCTTGGGTCCACACAGTAATCTGTCCGGCGCGAGCCATTAACGGGACCGGGTCATGATACTTCAGGTCCGGTAGTTGGTCTTCGAACCACCCCACTACGGTGGGTGCAGAATGGGCATTTTCAATATTTACGTAGTCCTCTATTTGTGTCGGCTGGCCAGTCTTGTTGTTCATTAAAGGCAGGTAGGCCGGATGGGATCCGATCGCTTCGGCGATCTGGCGGTGGCTTCCAGGTCGAACCATCAGCGGTGCTGTCTGCGGCGTTACGTTGCTAATCCAGATCAGCAAGTTACATGGCATGCGTCTTGGAGTTGCCTTCAGATCACTCGAACTTAGCCTGGCATCAGTATGCAATGAGTACTCAAATGGGCGGTTGGGATCTGGATAAGTTTGCTTGAGTGACGGGGGGCGAAACATTTTGACCTGATCGCACCGGAGTACTTGCTTGGCAACTTCTTCCAGAAAGGGGTGTTGCACTAGGTCGATTAGAGCAGGGTCGGTGAAGTCGCTCGTGCCGGTTCGATATTTAAGAGGTTGGGATGACGGGTACGGTGGTGGTGACAGCAGGCGGTCAAAGGCTTCGCTGGCAGCGCTGATCTGTGCTGTGGAAAATGGCGAATCCACCGTTGCCAGCCCGTCGCGTTCAAAGTCCGCGAGTTGTTGATCTGTCATTGTCATCATGATTTCAATCTATGTTTATTGATGAACAGGATATTTTCTTATCGTTTTGCCCATGGCTTGCCATTGGACCATTTAAACAAATCTCCGGTACCGCCTTCCAGAAGGATATCAAGAATGCGGTATTCACTGCCCGCTGCTTTTGTGTTCAGCGTCTCGATCTGTCCGGAGAAGCGATTTAAACGCTCGATACTTTTGACAGCGGAGGAGAACAGAAGCCGCAGTCGGCGTGCACCGTCTACTTTGCTCATATTGGTGCCGTGTAGCATGTTGACGACCATGAAGTATTCTTCACCTTCCGCATCATCGAAAAATGCGATCATAATCCCCTGGTTGGTACCGTCAATAATCTCCACTTCCTTGAGGTGTTCATGACGGCGGAATCTGCCATGATTCATCTCGACGCTTGGTTTGATTCGGTAAGAGGGAGCAGGATGGTCCCACAGTTCACCGTTTCCCGTGTAGCCAATATGGCCCTTGGATCGAAGATTCACCAGTACAGTGCCAAGATGCTGTATTTCAGACGCGACATCTCGGATGGCATGCCATGCACGGGTTACGACCGAATTCTCAAAGCGGTGGTCTGCATCCCGGCTGGACATGTTTTCTACTTCGGTATCCATCACCATTGATTCGTCATGACCGTAATACATGTAAAACTGAATCCCCGTTCCGCCGTGTGCCAGAAAGGTATAAACGAGGAATCGCATGTCAGCTTCATCGGGGACGCGATAGGCAGAAGTCGGGTTGTCTTGTTCGCGTCCGGTTGCTTGAAGATAGATCCAATAAGGCAGGTTGTATTTTGATGCCGTCTGGCGGCCCCAGTCAAGATCGTAGAGATAGTTGAGATGGGTGACCCCATTACGCTGAAGGGGATAGTGATCGAAACTGAATACATCAGGCTGGCATAGTTCGATGAGCCTGTCGTGGTCGATTTTGGTGATCGACAGATTTACGAATTGAATCGTGTCGGGATAGGTTTGACGCACCCATTTGGCAAGTGTGCCAACGTGGACCAACTCTTCTTCGGTACTCGGTTCATCGTTGGTCATGACGAACGAATTGCCCGGGATCTCCATTACCTTGCGCAGGGCATCGGGGTTGTTGCGTAGCCAGCAGGCCCATTGCAATCCATGGTGCTGGGTCTTTTGGAAAAAGTGGGTTGCATTCCACGGTTTGGCCCAGATGAAAGTATTGAGTCCTGCCGCTTTGAATCGCTGCAGGCGAAAATCCAACTTGTCCTGTGGGGTCGAATTATGCAGGCCGCCTAGTAAAAAGGGGCGTTCTGCTTGCCATGCATTGTACTTTTCGCTGTATGGATACCATGCATATGCCAATGGTGTGGAGAGCCATCCCGCAACGATCAAAGTGATGGATGAAAGTAAATACTTGCGGCTGATCTGAAAAGAGAGTTTTGGCATGAGCCTTGCCTTTCTGCGTCTGTGTAGATTCCGGTTTAATCCATTGATGATATATTCACGTAGATGTGCGTTTATGATTTTGGTGCAAATGAAATGTGCTGTCACGATCCTGCCTCCAGGCGGTCGTCTCCTTGAGTTTTCAGGGGACCTGAACAATGCGTACCACTCGGCAATCTGAACTTTAGGTTATCCTACTCTTAAGGTCGATGATGGGCTTGAGGTGCTTGGTCATGGATAAGAAAAAAACGGTCGGCGGGACATCGGCAAGAACCCATGTTAGTCAAGCTGATATTTGTTGCGGGCTGCAGGCACTTGGATTGCAATCTGGCGATCTTGTGGTGACTCATTCATCATTGAGTTCCTTTGGATATGTGGAAAGAGGCGCCGCCGCGGTGGTCGACGCCCTTCTTGAAACTGTGGGAACGGCGGGCACGTTGATTATGCCTTCCCATACGGGGCTCGGAAAATATGATTTTGGCGCCTATGATCCCACCAAAACACCAGTGCGTAAGACGATTGGGGCGATCCCCGACGCTTTTTGGCGTCGACCTGGTGTACGGCGTGGAAACTATCCACCGCGTCACCCGTGGGCCGCCAAGGGTCCGCTGGCCTTGCCATTGATTGAATACAGCGAGGGTCATCCGGTGGCGGCTGGTCACTGCCTGGATATCCTCGTTGCGGTGGCCGATCTTGGCGGATACGTGTTGCTGTTAGGTTGTATGAACCGAAACAATACCAGCATGCACAGTGCGCAGGTCACGGCCTTCAATGAGTTGGAGGATGCATGTAAGCCCAGGCGGGAATTTCTCCGTTCCAGCCCCAAGCGGCCAGAGGATTTTGATGCAGTTGATCAACCATTGCGCCATGCTGACGCGGTCCAAATCGCGCATATTGGTGATGCGGTTATTCAATTGATGCGGTCACGGGACTTGTTTGATGTGGTCAAGAAGATGTATATCAGCCATTACCGAAACGCTGGCGGCAATGAATCAATACTTGAAGACATACCGGATCCAGACGGCATTAGGAGCCGTTATGATCGATTAATGCAGACGCTAAAGCATCGTTAAATGGGGGGGCACCCATGCCGGGCAATGGGTGCCCATGACCCTGATCAATCCTTACTTGTATCCTGGCACTGCCGTAAATCCACCGATTTCCTGCTCCATTAAACGGGCAAATTCAAGGGCGGTAAGGTCCTCAAGATATCCTGCCACAATCTGTAGGCCGCAGGGCAGGCCTTGGCGGGTCAGTCCTGCCGGGACTACGGTTGACGGTAGATAGACCACTCCGCAAAGACCTGCCCAGAATAATTGGTCAGTCACCGGTTCCTGACGCCCGTTAATTTCAATCGTGCGGTCTGCACGCTCGCCTTGGTGGTCGTGCGGGAAAGCAGTCGAAGCTGCAGTAGGACATAGCAAAAGATCATGGTCGTTAAAGAATTCAGCCCAGCGGATGCGCATGGCTTCACGTTCATTGTGCAACTGCCACCAATCACGGTGATGCATGCTTGCGCCACGTTCCATGTACGCGTGGCATGAGCGGTCATCGGCGTTCCTGTTTTTTGCTCGTATGCATTTGGCCTCGAACTCTTCGTCGCTAAGGTTCGTTCCGAGCGTGGCGCGAAGAAGCATCATGTAGACATGCTGGCATCGTTGCATGTCAATGTTGGGTCGAGCACTGCGGTCGATCTGTACACCAGCGCGATCCAGTGCATCAACCGTAATCTCCAACTGCTCAGTCAGCGTGTCATCCTGTACACAAGCCGGGCTTTGAAGCATGACACCGACTTTGAAATCTGAGAGCCTCGATTTTCTCGGAGGCGGCAATTTGAGCTGCCAGCCCATATGTTCCGGTTCCGCCGCACCAGCCAGCACGTTAAGGGCCATGGTCAGATCAGCAGCCGATCGAGCTAGCGGCCCACCGACCATGATGTCGCAGAAAGTATGGTCATGGGGCAGTTGGTGTCCCTGGAGGGGTACGATGCCCATGGTGGGCTTGTGGCCGAAAATACCACAATAATGCGCTGGGTTACGAATCGAAGCCCCGATATCGCTGCCAATCTCGAGGCTGGCCATTCCTGTGGCCAAGGCCACCGCGGCTGCACCCGAAGACCCACCCGGTGAACGCGACAGGTCCCAAGGGTTGTTTGTCGTGCCGTAGATTTCGTTAAAACTCTGCCAGTCTGCAAGTTTTAGGGGGACATTGGTCTTACCGTAAATGATTGCGCCTGCAGCTTGGAGCCGCTCAACCGTGACGGCGTCTTTTTTGGGATAGTTATCCCGTAAAGCCGGAATCCCCCAGGTTGAAGGCGATCCCACCCAGTCAAAGCTGTCCTTGACCGTCATTGGTAGTCCGTGCAGGGGTCCCCATATCTGCCCCCGGGCCACGGCCGTGTCCGCTGCCTGAGCACGGTCCCGGGCTTTATCAATTTGGCAAAAAACAACGGCGTTCAACTGAGAATTGAATTGCTGATATCGATCCAGATGTAAGCTGAGTAGTTCCTCGGACCCAACTTCCCTGCGCTGGATCATGCCAGCCAGTTCAATCGCTGGCTTCAAGGTCAGTTCGCCCATCGGTCTCAAGTTCCGTGGTCGATAAGTGCACTGCAAAACATGCAGGAGACTTGCGAATTCCTACGAATCTGGTCCGGGCCGGGGCTCCCTGCAGTCGATTACCCCTCAGCCGCCATCTTGGCGGCCTTTTCGCGGGCATCATCGAGGGTGCCGACGTACATGAACGCCGATTCAGGCAGTTCATCACCTTCGCCGTCACAGATTTGCTTAAAGCTGGTAATCGTGTCTTCAAGCGAGGTATAAACACCAGGAATGCCGGTGAACTGCTCAGCCACTAAGAAAGCTTGGGAGAGAAATCGTTCCATCTTGCGGGCTCGAGCCACGATTAATTTATCCTCTTCGGAAAGCTCGTCGACGCCAAGAATGGCGATGATATCTTGGAGGCTTTTATAGCGTTGCAGGATCTCCTGCACGCGGCGGCTAACGTCGTAGTGTTCCTGGCCGATCACATCCGGTTCAAGAATCCTGCTGGTGGATGCGAGCGGATCGACGGCGGGATAAATTCCCTTTTCCGTGATCGCACGTGATAGTACGACGAAGGCGTCAAGGTGACTGAAGGTGGTGGCGGGGGCCGGATCAGTCAAATCGTCTGCCGGTACATAAATGGCTTGTACCGAGGTGATTGCACCTTTGTCGGTGGAGGTGATCCGTTCCTGCAACTCGCCCATTTCCGTTGACAGTGTGGGTTGATAGCCTACTGCCGATGGCATGCGCCCCAGTAGAGCGGACACTTCAGAGCCAGCCTGCGTGAAACGGAAAATGTTATCGATGAACAACAGTGTTTCCTTCCCGGATTTGTCCCGGAAGTCTTCGCACATAGCCAGCGCTGCAAGCGCTACGCGCAGACGTGCGCCGGGTGGTTCGTTCATCTGGCCGAAAACCATGGCCACCCGGTCAAGCACGGGTCTTTCATTACCGTCGGCGTCCTTAAATGTTGTCTCCTGCATCTCCAGCCACAAATCGTTGCCCTCGCGGGTACGTTCGCCGACGCCAGCGAATACCGAATAACCACCATGTTCGCGAGCGATTCGGGCGATCATTTCCTGGATGATGACGGTCTTGCCAACACCCGCTCCGCCGAACAGGCCGATTTTGCCACCACGGACAAAGGGGCACAGCAGGTCAATGACCTTAATCCCGGTTTCCAAGATCTCAGTTTTGGGGTTCAGCGAGGTGAATTTAGGCGGTGCCTGGTGGATCCCGCGCGAATCGTCGGTCTCGAGGTCGCCTTTGCGATCGATTGTATGGCCCAACAGGTTGAATACACGGCCAAGAACACCTTCTCCCACCGGCACTTTGACCGGGCTACCGGTATCAACAACCTCCATCCCACGTGCCACACCGTCTGTGGACCCAAGGGCCACGGCCCGGACCTGTCCGCCGCCGAGATGCGTTTGAACCTCGCCGACCAGGTCCAAGTCAACTCCCCCCTGGGAGTGCTTGAGGTGCAATGCATTGTAAATGTCCGGTAGATCGTCCTCGGGAAACCGAGCATCGAATGTTGAGCCAATTACCTGCGAAATTTTGCCTGTTGTGGCCATTGATAAAATCCTTCACACATCTTAATTCCAAGGTGCGGATGATAATGAACGGCTGCTGGGATGCCAAATTGACTATACTGGGCCCCGACGTTTTATGTAGGGAGGCAATGTGACCCAGATCAGTGGCCAGCCGCGTATCATCGCAATGATGAACCAGAAAGGGGGCGTGGGCAAGACGACCAGTGCGGTCAGTCTGGGGGCAGCTTGGGCGATTTTGGGTCAACGTACACTCTTGATTGACCTGGATCCACAGGCACACCTCACAATACATCTGGGGGTTGATCCAGAACAGATTGATTTAACAATATATGATTTGATGACCCGTGATGACGTGGCTGCACGTGATGTGGTCCAAAAGATAAATGATCAGCTTTATGTTTTACCGGGTCATGTGAATCTGGCGGGCTTGGATGCGGAGTTGGCGCCCAAGATGGTAACGGGTGTTGCTCAGAAAATGCTCAAGGAAAGGTGCGATTCATTGATCCGGGGCACGTCGGGGACCCAAGCGGGCCCCAATGGAGAACCATTTGACTATGTCATGATTGATTGTCCGCCCAGTCTGGGGTTGGCAACGATCAATGCACTGATCTTGGCGCAGGAAGTGATTGTGCCGATGCAGCCACACTTCCTGGCGTTGCAAGGTCTGTCAAAGTTGCTTGAAACGGTGGGATTAATTGGTCAATCTTTTAACCCAGATCTATTTGTTTCAGGCATTCTGGTATGTATGCACGAGCCGCAGACACTGCTTGCTCAGGAGGTGATGTCAGACTTGGCTTCTTTCTTGAATCAAGCCCAGAAAGGTGGCACGCCTTGGTGCAATGCACAGATTCTCAAACCGGTTGTTCGCCGCAACATCAAGCTGGCGGAATGTCCCAGTTTTGGCAAGACGATTTTTGACTACGAACCAAACTGCCATGGTGCTGATGACTATCAGCAGCTTGCCGCAGCCATCATGGCTCAGTGTCCTAAGGAACCATTAAAGTCGCCGGATGGTAAACCTCAAGTTTCTGTAATGTCCAAGCCTGTTGCCCAACGCGTGCATTCAATGTAAATCCATTCGATGTCCGTGGATCCAATCAATAGGGTTGGCGGATAGGACCTGGGCTTATTACCTGCCGTGTGAGGTGACGGGTATCTCCCGCGTGTGGCCCTCTGTGATCACCAGTGACTTCAGTCCATGGCTACGACCACGACCCCGTGTAGTGCTCAGTCAGTTCAGGCGTCAGTTCTACGCCGCTGGGCGCGTTTCGTCCTGGCAGTTTATTGGCCGGCATTGGCGATTGTGACACATTGGCCGCGGCTTGTCGTGGAAATCGAGAGCTTTCCACCGGGTGTGATCGACAAGTTGATCCATTTCAGCATGTATGGTGGGCTGGTATGGCTTCTCATCCATGCGGTACTGTTTGGGGGAACACGACGCAGCAACATTATTTCCAGTGGCTTGGTGGTCTGTGGTTACGCGTTTGTCGATGAACTGAGCCAGCCGTTGGCACCGTTTGGCCGAACATTCGATCTTGCGGATTTGATTGCTGATTTGGCGGGGTGCATGGTCATGGGAGTAGCCGTCTGGACATGGCCGATTGCAACCCGGCCATGTAAAACCAGCGCCGCCGCGGTGGACCAGGGGGCCTTTGTGGGGCAGGCCGTCGTGGTGGGCTTATTTACCTTCGTGTCGCGCATCACCGGTTTATTACGGGAGTCGGCTCTGGGAATGGTTTTTGGTATCAGTGGTGTGTCGAGTGCCTTTATGATCGGTTTTATTGTGCCGAATCTGTTTCGCCGCTTGTTTGGTGAAGGCGCATTGAGTTCCGCGTTTATTCCGATCTATTCGAGCCAGTTGCGTCGTGACCCTGCTGTGGCACGCCGCTTGGCCTCGGCCTGTGTGGCACTATTGTTCATCGTGCTTGGTGGGATTGTGGTGATTGGCGAACTGGTCCTTTGGGCAATGTTGACCGGGGGGCAGTGGAGTGCCGATGCTTCGCTGGCCATTAGATTAGCCATGACCATGTTGCCCTATATGCCGTTTGTCTGCATCGTTGCGTTGCTGGGTGGCATTCTTCAAGTCCACGGCCGATTCGGTTCTACGGCGGCAACGCCAATCCTGCTTAACCTGGTCATGATTAGCGGGATTTATTTATGTTTGGGAGGTACGGCGGAACCACGCACCAGTATATTTATTGTGGCAATTTGCGTGCTGGTTGCGGGAGTTGTGCAATTAATCTGGCAGATTGTGGCAACGACAGCGACCAGCCCTTTAACCACAGTCTTACGCGGTACTGCTGCCCCCTTGCGATCCATGGCATGGACGATGTTGCCCATGATCATGGCGTTGTCAGTATTCCAGGTAAATACATTGCTGGATGTGTTAATTGCGTTCTACTTTTCACCCAAGGCCGGTGGTGGTGCGATGATGGATGTTTTGGGTTGGCAGGTGGATTATCCCATCCGGTCTGAAGGTGCAGCGGCGGCTCTGGTTTTTGCGCAGCGTCTGTACCAGTTCCCACTGGGCGTATTTGGCATCGCAATTGCAACGGCAATCTTTCCCGCTCTGTCTCGAGCAGCTGCGAAAAAGGCAGATGAAGGTCATGAATCGCCCGGTTCCGATGAACTGCGGGCAATTCTGCAGCGTGGCTTGCGCCTGGCGGTATTTATTGGTTTGCCGGCCAGTGTGGGTCTGATCCTGGTACGAGTGCCATTGACCCGAATTATTTTTGAATATGGCCGTGTCGAGGAAAAGGGTGTGCAGTTAATTGCTGTTGTCCTTTTCGGTTATGCGGCGGCTGTCTGGGCTTATTCGGTTGTTCATGTATTGACGCGTGCTTTTTACGCGGTCAAGGATGTTCATACGCCGCTGCGAATTAGTATCGGCATGGTGGGTTGCAATCTCTGCCTGAACCTCACCTTGATCTGGTTCCTGGGTACCTCAGGCCTGGCTTGGTCAACGGCGGCCTGTGCCGTGGTACAGGTCGTTTTTCTCTTGCGGGCAGTAGGTAGGCACGTTAATTCTCCAGTGGATCGTGATGTGCGCCGCAGCTGGTTGAAATCGGCAATCATGACTTTGGTCATGGCCGTTGTTCTGTGGCCGATTGTGTTCAGGGTCGATGTTCATGCCATCACGAAATTACAGGCTGGCCTGCTCCTGGTCGTGATGGTCACCATGGGGACATGTATTGTCGGGTTTGGTGCTTGGCGAACAAAATCAGAAGAACTGTCATGGCTCTTGAAGCGGAATGGTTCTTAGAGAATTACAACGACAGTTTGGTCCCTTTGATCCACCGGTTTAATGCTTCGCGTGATAAGCAGTTGATAACATCATGTTTCGTCGCGCCGGCCCGCCTAGCAGTCATAACCCCGAAAAGCAGTTGATCCATATCGCCCGGGCCATGAGCGTCGGTGTTGATTGACAGTTTGACGCCGGCTTCAATTGCTGCGCGGGCATGTGTATCACGCAGGTCAAGCCGCCATGTATTGGCATTTATTTCGATTGCAATGCCACGTTCATATGCGGCTGCAATAACCTGCCGCATGTCTGGCGAGAGCCCTTTACGTCGCAGGAGGAGCCGACCGGTGGGATGGCCAAGTATCGTGACGTGGGGGTTTTCGATTGCCTGTATGAGGCGGGTCGTTGCTTTCTTGGGGTCCTGGGAAAGTGCTGCATGTGGACTGGCGACCACCACGTCCAGTTGTTCAAGAAGACTGTTTGGGTAATCAAGTTTGCCATCCGACAGGATGTCGACCTCGCTGCCGGCAAGGATGGTGATATTCTTTTTCAATTGGTCAGCCACCTGTCGGATTTCTGAAATATGTTGTTCAAGTCGCTCGTTGGTCAGCCCGTTGGCTTGGGCTTGTCCTTTGGAATGATCGGTGACTGCAATGGTATGAAATCCCCGTTCGGCTGCGGCCAATGCAAGTTCTTTGATCGTCCATTTGCCATCACTCGCGATTGTGTGGGCGTGTAGTTCGGATCGAATATCACTCAGCTTGATCAGATGAGGCAGTTCATCGGATTCAGCCAGGTTGAACTCGCCACGGTTTTCGCGTAGTTCAGGTGGGATCGGTGCCAGATCAAGGGCCTGGTAGATCTCTTTTTCAGTTCTGCCCGCAACCGTCATTTTCCCCTTGAGCAATCCGTATTCATTGAGACGCATCTTGCGGCTAATGGCTCTTTGGCGCATGACAATGTTGTGCTCTTTTGACCCGGTAAAGTACATCAGTGCTGCACCGTAGCTTTCCGGCGGCACAATACGCAGGTCGACTTGCAATCCATCGGTTGTCCGAACGGATGTTTTGGTCGTGCCATTTACTAGCACTTCTGTTACTGGGGTCAGGCTTTTAAATGCATCTGAGATTGTCTTTGCGCTTTTGGGATCGGCGGCCACGATCAGGTCGACATCGCCTATCGTCTCTTGGCCGCGCCGCAGACTTCCTGCATATTCCACCTGTTGTACTTCATTAAATTCAACGAACTTGGATACAAACCAATGTGCCAGTGACATGGCAGTGCCGAGATGAACACGATCACTGCTGGATTCGGCAAAGCTTATGCTCTTTCGAATGTTCTCCAGTTTTTTTGGACCAAGACCCGGTAGTTCCGCCAGGTCGTCATGCTGAAGTTGTTCCTTCAAGTCGCCCAAGCTTTCAACCCCCGCCTGTTTCCAGATAAGGCCAATCGTTTTTGGCCCCAGCCCCGGTATTGAGAGTAGTTCCATCAGCCCCTCCGGAATCTGGGACATTAGTTTCTCGCGGTCACTGATATTTCCCGTTTCAAGAAATTCCGCGATGCGTTGTGCAGTACCTTTGCCGATGCCTTCGATGCCGGTCAATGCCTTGATGTCAGGTCCGATCGACGCGATGTCGTCGGTCAGTCCATCCAGCACGCGTGATGCACGGCGAAATGCATTCACGCGGAAACGGTCGACGCCGAGGATTTCCAGTACATCGGACATTTCGGCGAATAGATAGGAGAGAGTTTGATTTGCCTGTGACATTCGTTTACGTCGTGTAGTCGGCGTTGATGGTCACGTATTGACGTGACAGATCGCAACCTAACCATTCGGTGGTTGCTTTGCCCATGCCGATGTGGAGAGTAAAGAGGATGTGTTTGCCGGCCATGATGCGGTTGAGATTGCGTATGGTTTGGGGGGTTAAGCCTACCGGGCGACCACGATTGAATACGCTAACCCCTTTGCCATCGCCAATACTTAGACTCATCCGCGCAGGATCAATTACAGCACCACTATTGCCTGCGGCGGTAGTGATACGCCCCCAGTTTGGGTCCGCGCCGTGTACGGCCGTTTTTACCAACGGGCTATCAATGATTGTCTTGGCAATACGATCTGCATCCTTTTCGTTGCGGGCACCACGGACCCGGACACGGAATACTTTCGTTGCCCCTTCGCCATCTTGAACGATCTGATAGGCCAAATCACTGCACAGATTTGTCAAGGCAACCTGGAATTTCCGCAAGGCAGAGCTGTCAATCTTGATGCGCGGATTGCCTGCTTCTGCGTTGGCCAGAATCAAAACCATGTCGCTTGGACTGGCGTGCTGATCAATGCTGATACGATTGAATGTGGTTTGGACGGCTTGGTTAAGTGCTTTGGTCAATGCCGAACGGGTAATTGCTGCGTCTGTCGTGATAAATGAGAGCATGGTCGCCATGTTGGGGGCAATCATTCCACTGCCCTTGGCAATCGCTCCGATCGTGACTTGCTTGCGACCAATGGGGATGCGCCGGTAAGACGATTTGGTGACTAGGTCGGTTGTCAGGATGGCGCGGCCAGCGGCCATGTCCGCAGCCGATCCGGTTGAAGTCTTTGACAGGACAGCGGCAATTCCCCTGTTGATGCGATCCATGGGTAAGTGGCGGCCAATGACACCGGTGGAACTTGGCAGCACCTGGTTGGCCTTGCAATTGAGGCCCTTGGCCACCTGCTGGGACATTGCGATTGCATCATCAATGCCCCGGGAGCCGGTCGCAACATTGGCGTTGCCACTATTACAGACAATGGCTCGGATCTGTGGTTGACTTAGATGACGCTGGGCGACGATGACCGGGGCACCACAACACTTGTTCTGTGTGAAAACACCAGCGGCAACGCAAGCTGCGTCTGAAGTGATGAGTGCGATATCCGGTGACCGAGAACCCTTGATGCCGCACGCAGTCCCCGCGGCGCGGAATCCCCGTGGTAGGGTCACGGATCGCTTTGTTGCCTTGGATTTCATGGTGTTGGATGTTGTAGCGGATTGATCGGGCTGTGCCAATTACATCGTATGGTCATGGGGTCGACGGTATGATGCCCAGTACGGCTTGGAGGACTAGTCATGGGTCAGGCAATCTGCGTGTATTGTTCGTCTAGCAACCATGTTGATCGCTGTTGTTTTGATTTGGCTCATCAATTTGGTCAGGCTCTTGGTCGACGGGGCCTGATGGGGGCTGTCGCTCGTGCTACTGCTGGTAATGGCGGACAAGTCATTGGTATGATGCCGGAATTTATGGCTGATGGTGGTTCACAAGAGCCTGCATGCCATGAGATTGTAATCACGGAGGGCATGCGGGAGCGCAAGGCATTGATGGAACAGCGAAGCGATGCCTATGTGGCGTTACCGGGGGGCTTGGGTACGCTGGAGGAGTTGATGGAGATCTTGAATCTCAGGCAACTTCGCCGACACCATAAACCCGTTGTGCTTCTCAATGCGAATGGTTTTTACGACAGACTGTTGGCTTTCTTTGATCACCTGTATGAATTACAGTTTTCCAGGGAAAAGCACCGCCACCATCTGTTTATCGCTTCGGCAATGGATGAGGCATTGGCACATATTGACCGGATGTCTAGATGATCTGGGATGCGGCTGCATCCATCGCTTGGATCACCTGGTCATGGTAGGGTAGGGTTTCATGATGGCAGATGCCTTGCTCGGTCGTTAGCCAGATTGTTTCAGCGACCTCACGTTGATTGGTGCGGAACGTGTATGCCTGTAATTCCGCAAGCCAAGCCCAAAGGGCCAGCGGTTTATCCTCATAGGTGCGATTCCACACGCAACGGATTGGCTTGATTTCTACGCCCAACTCTTCACGCGTTTCACGAATGGCTGCTTCTTGTTGGGTTTCTCCAATCTCCATGGCACCTCCGGGAAGGCAGACTTTTCCTGGTGCAATCACCTGTTGACTACGTCGAATATGCAGCCACCGACCATCAGGGTGTTGGCATCCGACAATGACTGCGTGGACACGGTTGTGATGGTCACGCCATTTACCCATGGTGGATTGAGTATAGCGATTGTGCTTTGAGGTCTCAGCGGTCCAGGTGGCTGGCCGGGCATCATGTTGAATCCCTCCCATCGCCGCGACAGGAATCCTTTGGTTCGATGGTCCGTTAGACACCTTGGGTATGCGAAAATCTGGTATGATATAAGGGTTGAAAAATACTTATAAGTACGGAACTCGCCTCTCAGGGCCGATAGAGATATTAGTTTGCTGGAGGCGGACCGAAGCGTTCCGGCGGGCTTGAATTTTGACGTCGTCACCGAGGGTATCGGACAAAGGAAAAACCTATATGCCAAAGTTAAGCAAAACAGTCGAAGGGGCACTTAACCACCAGATCAATCAAGAAATGAGCGGGGCTTACAACTATCTGGCCATGGCCAGCTTTTTCGAAGGCCAGAACTTGTTCGGATTCGCCAAGTGGATGCACCGCCAGCGAGCTGAAGAACTTGATCATGCCATGCGACTATTTCGCTACCTGATTGATCGCAGCGGTCAAATTGATCTGGCTGCTGTCGGAAAACCCCGGATCGATTACAAGAGTGTTCGCGAAGTGTTCGATACAGCACTTGCATATGAACAAAAAAACACAAAATCAATCAACGATCTGTATGCACTTGCCGTGAATGAAAATGACTATGCGACACAAAGTCATCTTCAGTGGTTCGTTGACGAGCAGGTGGAAGAGGAGAAGATTGTGCAGGATGTGCTTGGCTTGCTTGACGTGGCTGGTGATAACAATAGCGCTTTGCTGGTCCTCAATCACCAACTGGCTGAGCAAGAGGCTTCCGGTGGTGCATAAGAGCCTGTCATAATCATTGATCATGGGCCCCGGCAATCCTGGCGGAGCAGCTTGGTGATTGAGCTGAAATATATTGTTAATGGTTCCTGTTCCGGCGCGTCCAGTTCGGGTATAATTGAGGCAAGTGTTCTTTGACAATTGGGGCCGATTGGCAATCGACCGGATAGGGAAGGTGGGTCGTGGCACACCCAGGTGTACGTATGGTTCCTGGTTAAACAACGTGCAAAATAACAATTGCCGATGACAATACTGTCTTGGCGCGGATCGGGTTTGATACCCCGGCCCGTCTGGCTGCTTGATTGCAGCCGCGTCCTGATGTCACTTGCTTGTGGCGGCATTTGGGCGAACGATTAGCAAGCTCGTCCAATGGCGGCGTCTAAGCGCCGGCGGATTAAAACTTTCTTGGGCTGGGTTGGTTAGACGATGTCGTTGATGGCTAACCCGCTAAGATTAAACCAACGACTATGTGTGTAGAGGCGGCTTGCTGACTGTCACGGGACGGGGGTTCGAATCCCCCCGGCTCCATTGTTTGTGGTTCTCGGAAATCCCGGAAATCTTCGGAAAGTTCCCGCCAACAGAAGACTTAGGGCTTCCTGCCTTGCCGGAGGCCCTTTTCTGTTTCTGCCCATTTCCGGCCGTTTCGTGCAACTTCATGTGCGCATTATGGTGCGCGCTGCTTTTAGCACCATTGCCGAGTCCGGCGACCCGGGCGAACAATTCATCGGGAACATTGTTGGCGTAATGCCGGCCACTGACGGTCATGCTGTGGCCCATCCACAAGCTCACGGAAAATTGGGGAAAAGTCAAAACGGTCTTGGAGTAGCCGCATCAATGGCGGCGTAATTGGGACGATCCGTTGTTCGTGCCCTGGGTGGTGCTCGGTCTTTGGGGATCGAACTGTCAGTCTTGCATTATCCCAGTCCACATCTGCCCGGAGGGGGCAGATAAAGAAGTCCCATTTTAGCG
>CAUZIY010000061.1:0-16492 GCA_963579995.1 Phycisphaerae bacterium | reverse complement strand
AATTCTAGTTGACAATTTAACTGCAGACACACCATGCCGCAGCAATATCTAGCCCAAGGCAGACTGCTATGGCAAGTGGGCACCATTTTACCATCACCAGCCACCTTCGCCCCGGTCCCACATGAGCATAATTAACCAGCTTGTGTTCTATGGCATCAACGTACCACCTGCCAAAACAGATGGCGGCAGATATGAGCTTTGGGAAAACTGCAATTTACAGCCTTCCCTGCCATTGAACTGACATTTCTCAACAAGAAACAAGCCTGATTCATGCCGGCAGAGGCTCGCCTTTATCCGGAACAGGCACCTGTTCAAGTTCAGGAATGGCGACTTCTCCCATTGGCTTGCTTTGTGCTATACGGTCCACATGCATAACCGTACAAAGACCTAGCAATGAAATGATATAACCACTTTCAATTGACTCCATCCCAATGAAGATGCTGCAGACCAAAAACCCACCGAGGCTAATACAGACCATATGACCGTAGTATCGTGGCCACACAAGCCGCCTGGCCGTGTCACTGGATGCCATTTTGAACGTTTTAAATATCGTGGCAAAGTAAAAAGTCGCCAATCCAATCATGCCCATGATCCCGTAGTCTGCTCCGGTCTGAAGAAAAAGGCTGTGCACGCTCTTATTACGAACCAAGCCATACTGATCACTAATCAGATTGAAGTTTCGTGGACCCACACCGAGCGGATGATCCTTCATGCATGCCCAAGCCGCAGACCAAGTTGTAAATCGACTTGCAGCAGAAGTATCCCGGTCCGCCGCATCATTGAAAATTGAGCTGAAACGATCGCGCACCTCGGCACCGGATAATCTTAGGCCCAACGCCACAAATACGAGCGCAATGGCAACTGTGAGTCCTTTACGTGGCAACCTGGCCAAAGCAATGAAAAATATCGTTGCAGTAACAATCACCAAACCCAGTTGGGCACTGCGCGAAAAACTGAATAAAACCGCGTGGACCTCACACGCAACGGCTAGAAACAGCGCCACCTTGATCCACCACTTGGTTGTATTAACCGCCAAGAAAAAGGCGACCGGGATCCCCATCACCATAATCATGGCAATGCCATTGTTATCAACACCACCAAAACCGATCGGCCAAATCCGATTCCAGCCCTCAAAGTAGTAAGCGCTATTGAACACCCAAGCTAGATAACCCAACGTACCTGCGATTAAATAAGCAAAGACATGAAGGTGCTTTTCATTCTTGATCAATGTGACTGTAATCCAGACCATCAGGCCGATCTTGAGTTGCAATAACAAAGCGTCCCAAGCACGCTCCTGGCTAACAAAACTTATCTGCATGGCGACAGCGCCACCCAGAAGATAAAGTCCCAAGCCAAGCAATGGCAGCCAGATTGCCCGCAAGCCAGCTAAATTGCCAAAACCTTTTCCCGCCCAGCCAATAATGGTCACCAAAGCAATACACAAACTGAGCCGTTCAATAGGCCAGTTGGTGATCCAAAACCACAACTGTTGCGGGCGCAAGATCGCAAAGGCATAGTAGACCATAAGCGAGAAGATCGGGTTAAATAACCCGGCCGCCACTGCGGCAATCGTTGCCAATATGGTCAGCGTAAAGCCGAATTCCATCGAAATAGAACCCTGCTGTCTGTACAGCTCAAATTAACGTCCGATATTTCTGAAAGGGCTCTCGGACAGCCAATTCAATGATAGCGCGTCAGCTAACTGTTTCGACCAGTTTGGTCGTACGCTGAACAACTTGGGCCCAGTCGTGATTCCAGGCCTTGAGTTGTCCCTGTCGACCCAGTTTCTGACGCAGGGAAGCATCTTCCAGGAGGGATCCCAGCGCCCTGCTGACCGCAGCCAAATCAGTGCCATCGACAATAAGACCGGTATGCCCATCATCAACAGCCTCAACCTGCCCACCCTCACAACCAGCGACCACCGGTTTTCCGCAGGCGCCGGCTTCGAGAAATACGAGCCCAAAACCTTCAATGTCCGTTCCATCACGGATTGCCGGCATTGCAAATACATCACAAGCACCATACAAGGCCGGACGCATCTTTTGATGCAAGGGGCCGATCATTCTGACATGCTGTGCGATTCCAAGTTCCTCTACTCGAGCTTGCAAATGTTCTTCTTCCCGACCTTCACCAGCTATGACATACAAGAGGTTTTTAAACTGATCAGCCATAGCGGCAACTACGTTTATAACTGCCATATGATTCTTGCGCAGATCAAGCCGGCCCACGGTTAATAAGATCAGCTTGTCATCAAAACCCTGTTCACGCCGCCAACGGGAACCTGCCTCGGTTGCGGCGTCAAACTCGGCCAGGTCAACCCCTGGATTGATTACATGGATTTTGGATGGCTCGATATGTTCACGTGCCATGTCTGCCGTGTTCTGGCTGTTGGCAATCAGCAGATCGACTTGACGGTATCCAGCCCGAAGCATAAAACGCAGTTGTTTACTCGAACAACACGCACTGATCTCCTCTCCGTGTGCATAACATATTATTGTCAGGCGCCGGCCGAATTGCCACTTCAGCGGTATTAGGCTGAATACTTCCGGCACCACATGCGTGCAATGGACACGTAATCGTCCATGATCACTTAAGCGCTCGCGAACAGCGCATGTCATCCGCCAGTATCGTTTTATATTGCCCCAACTTTGAAGGCCCCAGTCATGCAAAAAGATATCACGTCGATCAACCTGCAGATTAATGTCGGCCACATCATCCCCACTAGCTGGACGCGGGGGGCGATCAGGGAATTCCGGTGTTCGTGGAGGATTGTCATAGTAATTATGAGTAATCACATCGACCGGTCCGGGCCAGCGACGATAGCTCTCATACATCCAGCGTATTGACCCACCGTACTCCGGCAGAAACCGCTGAGTGAGAAGAACATCATGGATGCTGTTATCACCTGTCACAGCCAACCCTCTGGATCTGGCATTGTTTATATATTGCCATCAAGCGGTCTTGGTAAATTGATGGCGAGAAAAAATTACTTGTCCACTCGCCGGCAGAACGCCCGAACCGATCAACCTGTTTTTGGTTGTGAATCTCTTCCAAAGCTTGAGCCCAAGCATCTGCAGTCGGTTCAATCAACCAACCGGTTTCATTGTCTCGAATTGTTTCAGCTAATCCACCAATACGATTGGCCAAGGTTGGAATGGAAAATCCTGCAGCCTCCAATGGCACCAAGCCAAGCGGTTCAATCCGTGAGGGACAAACCATTGCAGTAACCTGCCCATACAACTGCGCCATGTCGTCGAGGAACCCAAGCCATCGAATTCGATCGCTTAACCCATAACGTTCGGCCATCTGTATTAATTTTTCCCTGTACTTGCCATCATTCTGTGTGTCTTGACCAGCAATTAATAGTTTCGGCCGCATAGACGGTGACATCCTAGCCATGGCCTCGATGACAAGGTCAAGCCCTTTGTCCGGAATGATCTGGCCGGCGAATCCGATTGTTGGCTCAGCAGGTGGCACAGAAGACCGTTGGGGGGTGCCTTGCAAAGGCCAGTCGACCGCATCAGCCAATACTTCTATCTGCGTGTCAGTAAGTGGCGTGTGGCCCGGATTGCCAAGCCTGTCACGAATCCACCGACTGATGCAAATTAAATATTCTGATCCTCTCCGCACAAACCAACCCGCTTCAACTGCGGTCATGCCCCAACGTACGTGGACCACACGTCCGATGCCATACTTAGCCCCGACAACACTTACAGTTGCAGCACTGGGGACATCATTTGCATGGATCACATCGGGATCAAACGCCATGACACGCTGATGCATCTGACGAAGCGATCGCCGCCACCTGAAGACGGAAGTTGCCGTCCTATTAACAAGCTTGATGAGATGAACCGGGATATCTAGCTTCTGCACCCTGTCAACCAGATCAGTCTCATGACCAACCACCAGTTCGGGCGTCACTTGGTCGCGGTCTAAATGGCGTAACATTGAAAGCATTGCTTGTTCGGCACCGCTAAAAAATGGCGCACGTGCGACATAAAGAACTCGTCCTTGAAATCTCCTACTACCCATTCCCGATGATATACCTGAGGGATTTTCGGAGGTGGTCATTGATAGGTACCCCGACCAAGGATTCGGTCGACATAATCCTTGGTCTTGTAAATCCATACCGGCCGCGATGCTTTGTCACGAACATCTTGAAATGCCTTGTTGCCTATTTTGATTTCATCTGCAAGATCACAGATTTCAAGAGCCGTAGTGAACTGCCGCCGCCAAAAACATGAATTTGCCCGCTGTAGCAAGAATGTTGCCGCGCGCCGCTTCACCTCTTTTTCGTCAATGCCAAACTCGCGCCCATAGCGGCGTACAAAGTCAATTTGAACCCTGCAGTGATAATCGTAGGCGGTTTTGATGTTATCTTTGGACATCGCGATATTGCTGTCATGTAGGCGGTAGCGAATCTGGGGGGTGTCGATATACGCGAACTTACTGATCCGAGCCATACGCAGTGCCATATCGTAATCCTGGGATCGAACCCACTTCGGATCATAAGGAAGGCCGTGCGGTTCAAGAGCTGCTGCCTGCATTAACGTTTGACGACGTACCATCACGGTAGATGAAATAACCAACAACTCATTTAGCAATACATCCACGCACGATCCAACACAGGGATTGTCTACACGTTGCGCCTGTGATCGATCGCCCAGATTAAGATGGCCCTGCTGGTCCACATATCGGAAGGATGCATGCACCAAGCCAACCTGGGGATCGTGATGAAACGCATCAACCTGAGCCTGCGTTTTTGTCGGCTCGACCAAATCATCGTCATCAATGAAGGCAATCAAAGGCGCAGTGGTTTTAAACACACCCGTGTTACGTGCCGCAGCCAAACCCTGGTTATCCTGAAAGATATATCTAATCGACAGGTTCCCAAAAGGGTCTGAAAAGCGGCTGCAATAGATGCCCACAACGTCGGCGGTATTGCCCGTTGACCCATCATCCACAATCACCAATTCGGTTCGGCCATCAAATTTCTGATTAATCACCGACTCAATGGTTTCAGAAAGAAACTGTGGACGATTGTAAGTTGTAACCACAACCGCAACATCAGGTGTTGTCGACAGACTGGTGGTCTGGCTCATCTCTTGGTTGCCATTGGACACACACAGTGCCAGCATTTGGATAGATTGAATATTGTCATCACCTGCCCAGAAAAGGCTGCAGACTGGTTCAGGCGAACCGCCCCCAGAAACCAGGTGCCGATAGACGTCAACGTTTGTACCAGTGATAGACGGTAGAGCCAAAGCGGAATACGGCCAGCGCCGCGTCGTGCCATCAGCACACTTACGCATCCCTGTCGCCAAGCAAATTGTCTTGCATAACAACGTGATGTTCGATGAGGTGGAACAGGGTGATGGACAACAGCATTAGCTGCATACCATCCTTTCCCTCCAGCATCCGAAATCGACTTGACCATGAGACTATCTTCACCGCCGAATGGTACTCGACCATGGTACCCAAGTATTGGATCAAAATAACCCGCCATGGCGACTGCCTCCACACGAAGCGCTAGGTTGGCCGTATAAAAGGGGGGATCATCTGCTGCATCCCAATCACGGGACTCTTGACCACGGTCGTACCGGACAACGGCGTCACCCAACATAGGGCAACGCTGTGGGTCATACCAAGACGGCGTGGGAATCGGCCAATCAGCAACCACACGCCCACCCCAAAATGCGTACTGCGGATGATCTGTAATTGCCGCCCACATCCAACTGAGCCACGTGGGCTCAAATATCACATCATCATCGGTGAATAAAACAATAGGAGCCGCCGCTTGGCGTACTGCACAGTTGCGTGCATGACTAATGCCCAACTGAAGTTCTTGTACGTAACGAATGGGAAGCCGGCTTTCAAAGACGCGGCTGATCTTATTAATCTCATCGCTGCACCCGTTATCAACCAGTAAAAGATCCCAACTGGCTTTAATTAGTTCACAACTGGCCAAAGACATGAGCGTGGTGTGCAACAAATCTGGTCGCTGGTATGTACAGATGGCCACGGTTAGATCTGTCACAGACAGTGGTTCCTATTGCATAAAAAGTCTTTGATATAAACTGACCAGTTCGGCCATCGTCCGCGCTTACGCCAAACATCAATCTGCGGATTGTCTAATCCGTGCTGATTGGCGTACGCCAGCAGTTTCCGAAAATCAGTTAAGCACCGTCGCCAGTAATAACTTTCCAGTTTAACAACCGTCAAATCAGCCATCGCATCATGAAACTGGCGAATTCCGATTTTATTGACCTGTTGCGGATGGTGTTTTATGAATTTCTTAATCGCTCGAAAGTGATTCTGGATTTGATCAAACCTGTCTTCGCTCATTTGCGCTGCGTGGTAACGGTAATGAACCATGGGTTCTTCAACGAACGCAAATATTCCCATTACGCTAAGGCGGAAGTACAGATCAATATCGCACGCTTGCTTGAACGTTTCGTCGTAGCCTTTGATCTGGCGCAAGATATTGCGACGGACCATAATTGAAGGATGGCTAATATGAGCTGGTTCCAGAAGCGCCTCAGTACACCAGCCGACGCGGCGGGATGGACCCGATAAATTCGCCACTTCGCATCGACCGTCGGAGAAATGGCGGATGATGCCCGTGTGGACGAGGACACAGCTGGCTCCCGAGCGATCCGCAACTGCCAGTTGCTTCTCTAGCTTTTCAGGTTCCCACCAATCATCCGTGTCAAGACTGGCAACCCAATGACCCGTGGACACTGCAATTCCCGCATTACGTGCAGCTGGCTCACCTTGGTTTTCCTGCTGGATCAACTTTATTCCTGCATCAGGATGAGCCTGTGCATATTCCTGAACACACAGATCACTACGATCCGTTGATCCGTCATCCACCACAATGATTTCAATGGCCCGATGGGTCTGGTGCACCGCAGTCTCTAGTGCCTTAGCCAAGTATGGCATGCCGTTATGACACGGTATCACAATGGAGACAGTCTTCGGCGGTGGGGACGTTAAAGGTTTCATCACATACCCGAACCGGGCTTCGCATTGGTTGCCCCTCGCAATATTTTCCAACGACTCACGATAGACCTACGTATCAGTTCCGGAAGCATACGGGCGACGTCGGCCAATGTTAGTTTCCGAGCTTGAATTATCTCTCGTTGGTGGTCGCTCTGTTTCCAACTGAAAATCTGGGGATGAACCAGATCCAACTGCTCAGGCCAAGTCTGTTTATAAGCATCCTGTAACGCAGAATGGCCTTCCAAAATATCAGAACGTGCAAATATAAAAATATTCTGGCGGTACCAACCCTTGATCAAATCATCACGCCAGATCTGGCGACGGAGCGTGTCGATTGCCACGTAATTGTGACCTGCAAAAATCTCTGCCCAATACCGTGGCCATTGCTCATTGACATGGTTAATGCCGCCTTGGTTTGGAATTGCTGCGGAAAACAAAACAACCGGCGCCAAATCAACCAGTGTTTTCACAAAACCGCCCGCCGATCCTGGCGGAAGATGTTCAGCAACTTCCAAGCTAATTGCTAGATCATAGTAACGACCAACTGCCACCTTCTGGCTCAGATCATGCTCTTCGAAATCCTTCGGGCTAATCTGCAACAGTGACGTATCTACCTCCCAGCCATCGATACCATGGACCTCGCGAATACCATGATCTTGAAACACTGAGAGCCAAGTTCCAACACCACATCCCAGATCGATCACACTCTTGGGCGAATACAGATCCAGAAGTAGCGGGACGATTCTTTCTGCGGCAGCTCGGGTGAAATCATCACGCTGCTGAAAGAAACGTGCGTCTTGCTTAAGGTAGCTGCGTGGTTGGTCAGCGGTTGTGTCCATCACCATGAGGCTCTACTACAGCCAAAATATTGCGTGCTGTTCGTGCGTTCCGCTGCGTACTGCGGTGTGATAAGGATTATCGGCTAATTGTGCAGCCCGATTGTCTTGCCCAAGAAATCTGGCCGATAAACATCCAATCTAATATGTGTGCCATATTGGGCTTGGCCTAAGAACCCAAGAGGACATTGAAAACCCCGTATTTGTTGGCTCCATCGCCGCGTATCCACGATATGCAGCAAATTCAACCACTTCGCATCCTTACCACTGAAAACCTCACCCGATCTTAGGGCAGCAATTGTCCACCGGAAGACCCTTAAATACAGGAAGCAGCATTTGGAATTAATCGCCGTTAGTCCTCATCCTCGGCATCCAACCCCACCCCCCAATAAATTCGTTGGTGAACAGGTCGATGCATATGACGGTACGCTGGAAAGCCAAAGACATGAATATGCCCATGCCACTGGCCGCATTTTTGGTATTCTTCTGAATTGGTCCTCTTCAAAGCTTGGCCGACCATCTTGGTATCAAGATGCTGGCCGAACACTGGTCAAATCCGGTATGCCTTGCCATATGAACCCGCTGACAGATCTAGTGATATGTACGCCATCGACACATTGAAAGACACCCTGGTTGATGTCAATCCCTGAAACGCCAATCAACGTTGTAATCTGCACACACGATCGGTTGCAGCTACTGCAACGAACGCTTGAAAGCCTACAACATGTCGAACAGCCACCCACGTTTGAACGTTTCTGGATAATCGAAAATGGATCCGATTCTGGTGCACAACAAATGTGTGCCGAATTCGGCAGTGCATTACCACTGGAATATCGAAATCTGAAACCTCATGGGAAAAGCCGGGCGTTACAGTACTCACTTGATGAAATTTGTCGGGGTTTGGTTATCTTCACAGATGACGATGTACGTGTCGCGCCAGGGTGGCTTAAAGCCTACGCCAAACAATCCGCACAATCAGGACCAAATTTTTTCTATGGCGGACCGCTGTGTATCGACTATGAAGTGGCTCCAGCCGATTGGATACTTTCTCATATGCCCCCATCCGTCAGGGGTTGGCAGCTTAACGATCCTACTGCACCGATAACCAGGTCTTGCTTCCTGGGTGCCAACTACGCTGCATACGTGGAACACCTGCAAGCCGTGGGGGGATTCGAGACGTCATTAGGCATGGGAGCAACCGGAAACCCCATAGGCGAAGAGTTTGAAATTCAGGATCGATTGCTGGCCAATGGCTATAAGGCAATGTACGTTGGCGATGCACCGGTATGGCATTATGTACCCCGAAACCGATCATCAATCCGCTGGGCACTAAACAGGTATGAACGGATTTGGTTCACCAACGGTATGACTGACAACAAACACCATCCCGGCCGCCGGATCTTCGGCGTACCGGGGTGGATGTGGCGTTCTCTTGTGTTCTATGCCACTGCAGCAGTCCGAGCAAACTTAATCGCAGATGCCGAACATCGCTTCGAAATAAAGAAATCTTATTACCAATGGAAGGGTTATGTGAGAGGCGTGAGAATGAGGCAACTGCACAGTGAGTGAATCACTTGTCGCAACCAGACCTTAAATTTCAACTTTGAGATCCTATTCCTCTATGGCAGATGTCACCGCAATCATCCCTTGTTACAACGCCGAATCGTTCATTGCTGCTACGATACGGTCGGTACTGAATCAAACCGATGCGCCACGGGAGATCCTGGTTATTGATGATGGTTCGACAGATGCCACCGCTACCGTGGTTCAGAATCTGATGGATCAATTCCCAGATAAGATCCATCTGATTCGACAGAGCAATTGCGGTGAATCTCAGGCAAGAAATACTGCAATTGATCTATCGAGTTGCCGTTTTATTGCTTTTCTCGATTCCGATGACTTGTGGGAACCCGCTAAAACACAAAAACAGATCCAGACAATGGATCGTCACCCTGATGTAGTCGCGGTATACAGTCGCGTGTTTAATTTTGAAACTGAATTGGGTGACCGAAACCACGAAGAAACCGAGCATACCAGAGATAATCCCACCGTTGAGGCGCTTATCGGTTATCACTATGTGACACCTTCATCGTTAATGGTCCGGCGCGCTGTCCTGGATCAGGAGCAGATCTGCTTCAACCCAGCCGTTCGCCACGGCGAAGATATGCTATTTGCAGCCGATCTTCGACTTGCAGGACCTATCCGGTTAGTCGACCAGCCCTTGGTCGCCAAGCGGATTCATCCAACCCAGCAGTCACGTTCCTCGTGGCACCCACTATGGTCACTGAAGAGCCGCGTTGAATGGTGCCAGTGTCATCACCAAAAACTGGGCCCCAATCGCCTTGATTCGTTGATGGAAACGCTGGGCCAACTTATGGTCGATCTACTCGAAGATCAATATTGGCGCCGGCAGTTGACAGGGTTTACCCAAGCTCGCCGTCTTGTTCGCCAGCTCTTCCCGGATCTACTTAAAAAAAGCGTAGTCGCCAACCGGTTCATTTACCCAAAGTGGGTGTACCGTGCTCGTGATCTAATTTGATCACACGCAAATCAGTGTAATTTAAATACTTATCACACAATAAGGATGGTATTATATTCTTTTTCCACAAACAGAAACGGCGTTCATCTTTGCGGTAGATATAAATCCCAGTGAATTGTATATTATTTGACATTAGTTTTTCTAATGTTATAATCACAGCTTATGCAGTTGCTCAAGCTTTTTCGATCAGTCGCCTTGCACCAGAGCATCAGTAAAGCCGCGGCGCGATATGGCGTAACACAATCGGCTGTGTCACAGCGTATCCGCCAGCTGGAGCAGAAATTGGGGGTTCAACTATTGGATCGTTCGGTGCGGCCATTAAAACTCACTGCTGCGGGACAGGTCTTTCTAGAAGGCTGCAACCAATTGCTTGAAGACTACGAAAGACTTGAACAAAGAGTCAGTGGTTGCCACCAGCTAGAGGGTACTTTATGCGTCGAGGCGATCTACTCAGCCGGCATCGATCTGCTGAGCCAAGCCAAATCGGACTTCGAACTACTTCACCCAAACGCTGAAATCATCATTGAATACAAGCATCCACAGCACGTGGCCAATGCGGTCAGAGAAGGCCGTTGCCATCTGGGAATTGTTTCCTATCCAGATCGATGGGCACATGTCAGTTTCATTCCTCTCCGGGAAGAACGGATGGGGGTGGTGTGTCGACCTGGTCACCCACTCACAGAAAAAACACACGTTGCCCCCTCACAGTTGAATGACCATGACATGGTGGCATTTGAATCAAGTCTGCCAGTCGCCCAGCACATCCGTAAGTATTTCCGCAAGCATGATGTAAACCCATCCATCGACAATGTGTTTGATAACATTGATACCATCAAAAACGCAGTTGCCGTCACCGATCACATCTCGATTCTGCCCATCCGCATGGCCAGGCGTGAAGTGACAACCGGCCAGCTATCTGTGATCCCACTGGAGCCTGCACTACTTCGGCCAATCGGTATCATCCATCGTCGCCACCATCATGGGCACGGGTTCACTCCACTGACCCAAGCTTTTATCGACTTTCTGATAAAACATTCTGGGCCGGAGGTGGATATTGCCAATCAGGTTGAGGTGGGAAAACGCAGTGATCTTGAGGGAGTCAAGGCATGAAAACTCCCCATCACCCAGAAACCACCGCCTTGGGCCACCAACCATTAGCACTGACAAAAGCCAAAGGGAGACCGGCAAAGGTTGGGCTTTATGACCCCGCTTACGAAAAGGACGCTTGTGGTGTTGGCTTTGTTGCTGACATCAAGGGGCGTCGCAGCCATCAAATGGTTGCAGATGCAATCGAGGTCCTCCATCACCTGAGCCATCGGGGCGCTTGTGGCTGCGAAGCCAACACCGGGGATGGAGCTGGCATCCTCACCGCCCTGCCACATGAATTTTTAGTCAGGGTGGTCAAAGAGAATCTGAATATCACCCTGCCGGATCCTGGCCAATATGGGGTGGGGATGGTGTTCCTTCCACCCGATATCGCACAGCGCGAACACTGCCGACAGGTCGTCGAACGAATCATAGCGGCGCAGGGCCAAAAACTTCTGGGATGGCGCCAAGTTCCCGCCGATGCGGACGCCGCTGACATCGGCCCATCTGCCAGAGCGACCGAACCCGCCATCGAACAGGTCTTTATTGGCGGAGCCGAGGGCATTGCGGGTGAAACACTAGAACGCCAGTTATACCTGATTAATAAACTAACTAGCCACGAATTACGCAGCAGTAACCTGGAACAAGCCAAGCGCTTTTATATCTGCAGCATCTCAACCAAGGTGTTGGTCTACAAGGGTCAACTCACCAGCGAGCAATTGACGCCTTACTTCCCTGATCTGACGGACCGTGAATATCAGACACACCTAGCAATGGTCCACTCACGATTTAGCACAAACACCTTCCCATCCTGGGACCGCGCACAGCCTAATCGCTTCATGTCCCACAATGGAGAAATCAATACCCTTCGGGGCAACATGAACTGGATGCATGCGCGAGAAGGCGTGGTGGCCAGTAAACTGTTTGGTGAAGATTTAGACAAACTGTTTCCTGTCGTCGAAGAAGACTGTTCGGACTCGGGAACTTTCGATAATGTCCTGGAGTTTCTTCTGATGACCGGCCGCACTCTTCAGGAAGCTGTCATGATGATGATTCCTGAGGCATGGCAGAACCATGAGTCAATGCTAGACGTGAAGCGTGCATTCTATGAGTATCACTCATGCCTGATGGAACCGTGGGACGGGCCAGCATCAATCGCGTTCACCGACGGGCACTACATCGGCGCAGTGCTTGACCGCAATGGCCTTCGGCCGAGTCGATATTACGTCACCCATGACGACCTTGTCATCATGGCCAGCGAAGTGGGGGTGCTCGCAGTACCGCCAGAAAAAGTCAAGATCAAGGGCCGACTACAACCTGGGAAGATCTTCCTGGTCGACTTTGAACAAGGGCGCATCATCGATGACGCCGAGTTGAAGCACAAAATTGCAACACGCCGACCCTATGCGCAGTGGCTGGGCAACCAGCGGATCGTACTGGATGATCTTGTCTCCAACCAGGCCCTGCAGAGTTTTCGCCCTGACACGCTACTATCACGTCTCCAGGCATTTGGCTATACGACCGAAACACTCCAATTCATGATCAAACCGATCGTGACCGAGGCACGTGATCCAGTGGGGTCTATGGGGAATGATGCGGCCCTGGCCTGTCTTTCTGATGAGCCGCGACTTCTCTACGACTACTTCAAACAATTGTTCGCGCAGGTAACAAATCCGGCTATCGATTCGATTCGCGAAGAAGTCATCATGTCGCTCGAGTGCTACATCGGGCCCGAGGGAAACCTTCTCGACACCACCGAGCGTCAGTGCCATCGCCTGTTGGTACCGCATCCGATTCTTTCAAATGAACAATTGGCTGCGCTTAAGAATATTAAACATCAGGGCTGGCGCGCAAAAACAATTGACATTACTTGGCCGAAGGTCGAAGGCAGTAACGGGCTCGTCAAAGCCCTGGAACGCATCTGTAACGAGGCTGAACAAGCCATCGCTGATGGCTACAGCCTGGTCGTGCTTTCCGATCAAAACATTGGTGCCGATGATGTTCCAATTCCAACACTCATCGCATGTGGTGCAATTCACCATCACCTGGTGCGGCTCGAGAAACGCACTCGCATTGGCATTATTCTTGAAACCGGCGAAGCTCGCGAAGTACATCACCATTGCCTGCTCATTGGCTATGGAGCTGACGCGATCAATCCCTATGCCGCCTTTGAAGCCCTCTGGCAGTGTCAGCGCGACAACCAACTTGCCACATCATGGACTGATGAAAAGATTGTTGCGGGCTATCGCAAGGGTGTCGCCAAAGGCATGCTTAAGGTGATGGCCAAAATGGGGATCTCGACCCTGCAGAGTTACAAAGGCGCCCAGATCTTTGAAGCGGTGGGGCTGTCAGAAGAAGTCGTTGACCGCTGCTTCTCGGGAACACCGAGCCGCATTAAGGGCGTTGGCTTCGAGGTACTTGCCCAAGAGGCGATCCGCCGCCACAACATCGGCTATCCAACTCGAAAAGAAAACAAACATTTGCCGGTATTGCCCAATGACGGCCAGTTTCATTACCGCCGCACCGGTGAAAAGCATGCATGGAACCCCGAGGCAATTGCTGCCCTGCAACAGGCTGCCAGGACTGGCGATCAACGTGCCTACATTGAATTTGCCGAAATGGTTAATGAGCAGAACACACGCGAATGCTATTTGCGAGGACTGCTTAAGTTCAAGAAATTGGGCACGTCTATTCCGCCCAAAGAGGTGGAACCAGCGTCTGAAATAGTCAAGCGGTTTTGTACCGGTGCGATGAGCTATGGCTCGATCTCAAAGGAAACCCACGAGACATTGGCTGTTGCCATGAACCGTATTGGCGGCAAATCCAATACCGGCGAAGGCGGCGAAGACTATGAAAGGTTTAAACCACTACCCAATGGCGACTCAAAGCGATCTGCCATCAAACAGGTTGCCTCCGGGCGTTTTGGTGTCACGAGCTGGTACCTAACTAACGCCGATGAACTGCAGATTAAAATCTCCCAGGGCGCCAAACCCGGCGAAGGCGGTGAGCTTCCCGGCCATAAGGTGGACAAGATTATTGCCAGGACGCGTCACTCGACGCCAGGTGTCGGCCTGATCAGCCCGCCGCCGCACCATGATATTTATTCTATTGAGGATCTAGCGCAATTGATCTTTGATTTGAAGAACTCAAATCCCTCAGCTCGCATAAGCGTCAAGTTGGTGTCTGAAGTCGGCGTCGGCACAATTGCAGCCGGAGTCGCCAAGGGACACGCTGACCACATTCTGATTTCCGGGGATACCGGTGGTACGGGTGCTTCGCCAATCACCAGCATCAAGCATGCTGGCTTGCCATGGGAACTGGGTATCGCCGAGACACACCAGACCCTCGTACTAAATGACTTGCGATCACGCGTCGTACTGCAAACCGATGGCCAGCTTAAAACGGGGCGTGATGTCGTAATGGCTGCGATGCTGGGTGCTGAAGAGATGGGTTTTTCCACCGCGCCGCTTATTACCCTTGGCTGTATCATGATGCGCAAATGCCACCTCAACACCTGCCCAGTTGGTATCGCAACTCAAGATGTCGCACTTCGCAAAAAGTTCGCCGGCCAGCCAGAACATGTCGTCAACTACTTGTTTATGGTCGCCGAAGAAGCTCGCCAGATCATGGCGGATCTTGGATTTTCCAAAATGGACGACATGATTGGGCGAGCTGATTACCTTGAAACCGATGACGCCATCGACCATTACAAGGCCAAGGGACTAGACCTAACACCGATCCTGACTCCTGCAGAAAAGCCGCATCCCGCAGTCGAAGTGCGTTGCACCATCAGCCAGGATCACGGCATTGACAAGGTCATAGACAACAAGCTTATCGACATGGCTGCTAATGCATTAAAGCATGCCCAGCCCGTACGGATCGACCTGCCGATTGAGAATACTGATCGCACCACGGGCACGATGCTCAGCCACAAGGTGTCGAAGCGTTACGGCCCGGATGGACTTGCAGATGACACTATTCACATCAAGTTCAATGGATCAGCTGGCCAAAGCTTTGGTGCATGGCTCGCACCGGGTGTCACACTAGAGGTTGAAGGTGACGCAAACGACTACATCGGAAAAGGCTTATCGGGCGGCAAGATTATTATTTACCCACCAGTTGCATCAACGTTTGTCGCCTCAGAAATGGTCATTATTGGCAATGTCGCGCTCTATGGGGCAATCCATGGCCAAGCTTTTTTCCGTGGCCTTGCCGCCGAACGATTTGCCGTCCGCAATTCCGGTGCACAGGCCGTCATTGAAGGTGTCGGCGACCATGGATGTGAGTACATGACCGGAGGGGTTGTGGTCGTACTTGGCCCAACCGGACGAAACTTCGCGGCCGGCATGTCCGGAGGGGTTGCTTATGTCTGGGATGAACGCGAAGAGTTCCTCGCCAACTGCAATCTGGATACTGTCGAACTTGAACGCATCGAAAATGAGCAGGATGCGCAACAATTAAACAAGCTCATTGAACTTCATTACAAACATACAGGATCGGCCGTAGCTGAACGGGCTCTTTCTACATGGCCAAAATGCCTAGAACGGTTTGTAAAGGTAATGCCGGTTGACTACAAGCGAGCACTGAATCAAATGAAAGAAGAAAAACAGATCGAATCATCCGCCGTCAAGGCCACGTTGTAGGTTCATCAACCATGGGCAAACCCACCGGATTTATGGAATTCGTGCGACAGTTACCCACTGATCGCGACCCTACCCAGCGCATCAAGGACTGGAACGAGTTCCATGATCACATGCTAGAGAAGGATCTTGCGGACCAGGGAGCACGTTGCATGGATTGTGGTGTGCCATTCTGTCATACCGGCACGCTCATCAACGGGATGGCCTCCGGCTGTCCGATCAACAATCTTATCCCCGAATGGAATGAGCTGGTCTACCGTGGCCATTGGCGCGAAGCACTCGACCGGTTGCATAAGACCAACAACTTCCCCGAGTTCACTGGCCGCGTGTGCCCGGCGCCATGCGAAGGTTCGTGTGTACTGGGTATCAATGACCCACCGGTCACCATT
>CAUZIY010000060.1:0-16509 GCA_963579995.1 Phycisphaerae bacterium | reverse complement strand
GGACACGAACATCACACCGGCTCTTACGCTGACCAGGTGCATCAGGATTCCACAACCAAATGCCAGCCATCCAAAAGACGTCGAGCCACGGGTACGGTTTGCCGGCAAACCAACACGTCGATAAATAAAGAATGAAATCACCAAGCTAACCAGCGGCACAAGCGGGCCATGGGTGTAGTATGAATCCCCCTCAGTCAACCGTTCGGACAGACTCATGTTCTGTCGCGTCCATGCGGGGAACCACCGCAACCACATCTCAGAAAAGGTGTTCCACCATGCCGCACAGACCAACATAAGACTAATGAACAGGAACCATACGGCACCACCCTGGCTGCGATCACTCACACCATGACCCGTAACCTTCTGAAGTAAATGCACCGCTTCCTCTGCCTTGCGTCGCGCATGGTCCTTATCCTGTAGCGTCTGGTCATGGGATCGATGGACCATCTCAGGGAATTCCTCGAACAATCGGCGGCCCGATCAATCGTGTCATCCATACTGGTAGCCGCTGCCAGAGGGCGATACGCCTTTTGAATTGTGGGCTGTCGGGGCGCACAACGTTAATGTCACCGTGTCGGACATAGTATTGCCATACCGTTGCCAATGGCTTGGCGCCCCACTGTTCCTTAAATCGATAGGTACCCGAACCCTCGCTGGATCGGCCAAAGTCAAACCTCCGACTGCCTCGATCAATCGCCCGACACAGAAGTTTATGGTACATCCACATGTTAGCGCATGTCGCCGCATAATGCCGCAAGCTACTGGCTGAAGGCACCTGTGTCGTGCCTCCCATAGTGATTAATATCGCCCCAGCTACCGGCCTATCGCCACACCGCACAACCGCTATCTCTGCCTCTTGTTTGAACTGTGTCATAATCAATGAAAAAAAGCGGCGCGGATAAACCGGAGTACCAAGATCTCGCATGTTGATCGCGAAGACATTATAAAACTCACCAATTAACTCCTGGCCACCCCAAACGATACTCAAATTGTTCTTTTGTCCTTTACGGATCTGATTACGAACCTTGGAGCCGATCACAGACCATAGATCTTTCTCACCTGATGGAAGGTCCAGAATCATAAGCGACTTGTCGTCTCGCTGGACAGCCAATTGATCACTTGACACCGGATCGAGGTGACGCAGTTCTAGATATTGGACATCAAGTCGGTCAGCCAACTTCACTGCCGCATCAATCAATGCCGTGCTCGTCTTTACATTGTTGCTCACCACCCCACAGTGATTGAGATAAGGCAAACTAACCAGAAAACTGCCGAACAGGCGACCTGAAACAAGTACCAACGGAAGATAGCCACACAGTTTCCCATTGCTGGATCGATCCAATAGCAGATATGGACGCTGGCCGAGCCCAGACTCAAGCACAGTAAGCCAACGGGGGTCATACTCGCCCAGCAAATGACCCAATGACGTCAAATCATTGCGCAGTCGCTGGCAACAAGCGGCATCGGGTTTTTCAAAAACCTCAATCATCTCTTTGGGGTGATCGGCAGTACAAAAATCGCATCGCAAGACGTCAAGAGGTAACCGAATCTGCGTCTGTTATCGACATCCACAAGCCCCAACTACGCCGGAAACGGCGAATTGGTACGCATAACTGGACACGGTCACCACCTCACCCCTCATGACGAATTAATCACACCCTAACCCCCACATTACCGGCCCCACTTTAGGCCATATGAACCTAATTCCCTGTACGTGCCGGTGACCTCTACTTAGGTAAATACCCGAGCATCGCCAGTAATCCCCAATGGCTTGGCTGGAATACCGCCAACACGGACAGTCGCGGCAATAGGCTTGGTGACTACAGCACCAGCACCGACAATCGCATCAGCCCCAACATCAGCCATCACCACCGCACCGGCACCAATCCATGCGCCATCACCAATGGTGACCATGCCAAACTGTGGCTCTTGCTTACCTTTTCTGCCTCGGTGTTGGTTGCCACCACTAAGTACCTGTACACCATCAGCCAACAAAACATTGTCGCCAATGTTCGCCCATCCGATCGTGCAGAACCGGCCAATATAAACGTGATCTCCCAACTGAGCCTGCTGTTTACTAAATAAACTCATGAATCCAAATGAAACATCCCGACCAACCGAGTTCAATAAGACCGAGTAACAGACTTTACGGGTGTAGATCCCAAAGTTCCCAGGAATCAGACCTAACCATTCGCTGGTAGAAGCGAATGACTTGGATCGCCCCACAACCATACCGCCCATGTAGTAGACGCAAAGAAACGGCATGCCGACACACCAACCAAGCAACAGGCCAAGGCATTTAAAACAACTGCTCATGTCATGACCTCTTCTCAAGCACCAGACGGACCATCCGCTGAATTCGGCTTCTGAATTCCCAGTACATTGTCATAGATATGGCGAATCCGATCCATTCGTTGGCCAAAGCTGTAATGCGACTCAATCGCCTTTCGACCAGCAGTTGCCAAGCGACTACGTAATATTTCATCGGTTACCAAACGTCGACACGCCTCAATCAGCGTATCTAATTCACCGGCTGGACAAATTAATCCTGTCTGCTCATGTTGAACCAGGTCACCAACCCCACCAACCTGTGTGGCCACAACGGGCACATGCATACTCATCGCCTCAAGCACAACGTTGGGTAGCCCCTCGCGCAAGCTGGACAGAACGAATAAATCCAATGCGTGATAGAGCGATATAGTATCATCCACAAACCCCAGAAGACGAATGCGTCCTGCAAGATTATACTGCGTAACCATATCTTCCAAATCGCCACGTTGATCACCTTCACCAGCAATCCATAGTTCCAAATCAAGTCCCTGCTCAACCAATGCATGCACTGCACGAATAAGCAAATGAAAACCCTTTTCGGTGCTTAGGCGACCGACGGCACCTATAACCATCCGTCCAGGCGACACTTGATATTGTTGTCTTAGTCTTGCCTGGTCGGGCGGGTGATGACGTTTGAACCAACTTTCATCAATCGCATTGGGAACCAGACTCAGACGTTCATCTGGCACGCCCAATGTTCGAGCCCGGTCAACTAAATCCGGTGAAACGCAAATCACATGGTGATAGTAGGGCAAACACCCGCGATCAATTGCATAATACAACGGTGTTTTAACAGTACGCTTGACCCAACCATGAACAGTGGTCACCAACTTCATATTCCAAAATGGCCGGACCGCCAGACCAAGCAGGTTGGACTTGTAATCGTGACCATGCCAGATCCGTACTTTGTACCGCCGACACAAGTCAAGCAGAACACGAAATACGGAGCAATCAAGGGGCCCGGTATCCGGAACTGCAATCAGCGGGCAACCAACCTGCACAGCTTTTTTTTGAACCTCATGGAAACCGGGGTCATCAGGCGGGTGTAGATACGCAGCCACCAGCCAATATGGCGTATCACTCATGAACGGAGCCGATAACAAGATTGTCTTGTCGGGACCACCTCCGGTGCCGGTAATAACCCGAGTATGCAGCACGACATGTTGACCGCCGGGGGCACCGGGAAGCATGGAATTAAGCTCTTGTGTCGCGTTTGTCATCCTGCCCGACAAGCTCGTATCTAGTCAAGAATTGCCATAACCGATTTGTTATTGTACACCCGGATCATCCTAAAACCGCCAAGGACGCCGGGTATCGGTTGCCACAGCAGCACGAACGCATAAGATGAATCGGGCAGGTAGGCATCCGAATCAACCCCGGGCCTACCGCCAACACTCGATAGCGTGGACAATACATTCAGCGGCGGGAAAGTGGATCGACGACATGGGCCTTGAAACAGCACTCCCACACGAATCTTTCATCACCACCCAACTCAATAAGGTGGTCAACTGGGCCCGCAAATCCAGCCTGTGGCCCATGCCATTTGCAACTGCGTGTTGCGGAATTGAGCTTATGGCCACGGGTGCCAGCCGTTATGACTTGGCGCGATTTGGGGCCGAAGTGATGCGGTTCAGCCCACGCCAAAGTGATTTGCTACTGGTTGCTGGACGCGTTGCCATTAAAATGATGCCGGTTCTGCAACGAATCTATCTACAAATGCCCCAACCCAAATGGGTCATCTCGATGGGTGCCTGTGCGTCGACCGGCGGTGTATTCGATACTTACGCCGTTGTCCAGGGTATTGACCAGTTCATTCCGGTTGATGTCTACGTCCCGGGCTGCCCCCCACGTCCGGAAACATTACTCGAAGGCATCATGGCCCTCCAACAAATCGTGGACAATGATGGACAACTGCCCTCCGACCACCCACGGCGGCCCCTGCAGATTGCCCTGCAACCCACCCACAAAGTCAGTCCCCAACCGGTACCGCTGACCATATCGTCGTAAATTGACGCCCCGGCCATAGAAGATGGGACCAGAGGCAATAGGGCTTTAGCACGATGCCCACCTAGTCCAATGCGGCCGAGAGGACTCGAACCTCCACGGGATATTACTCCCACCAGCACCTCAAGCTGGCGCGTCTGCCAATTCCGCCACGGCCGCTGCATGGCTTACCCCTGCCACGGAAAGTATAAGCGTCCTGCGGTGCTTGTCGATCTTCGACCATTTGTTGCCCATGAGCCATTTCCCCATGGGTAGCGAAAAATAAATTGTCAAAAAGCTATAATATATCACGAGGTAAAAACCGCGATTCCGTGGAGTCTTCACCATGGCCAAAGACCTAACACCCCACCAGCGGGGGATTGTCAAACGCTACTACGAACATCACGACACGATCCAAAGCAACAAGATCTCGGATCTTGTTGCCGAACTTTGGCTGACCGATGATCCCAAGACACAAACCAAACTGTGGAGCCGTGCCCAGGTTGCCTTAATGCGCATGGGTGTCGATGCAAATCATGTGGCAAACATCGTCAAACAACGGGATATCGAAGCGTTTGCCGCCCTTGTTAGCCAAGTTGATGCGGGCAAAACACCCACTTTATCAACGGGCAAGAAAGATCCCTCACCATCCGAAAAGCGAGCACGAGGTGCAATTTCCGTATCTGACGGACGGACAATCGGACAAATGCGTGCCCAGATGGCTACCGAGGCAGGCCATGACTCACTGGAAGAACCAAATTTAAGAAGGGCCCTCAAAGCCTTTCGGCGAAAACTCAAATCACTGCGTCGAGAAGATGAATCAAAAATCGGCAGCCGTTATGTCACAATGGGACGCGAGTCCAATATCTGTGCCATTACACCACCCAGCAACTTTTCCATGACCGTATGGAACAAACTCGCTAAACTCGGCCGCCTTAAAAAGGCAGGCAGTGGAACATTTGAGCTACCATAGCCCTCGAATCATCTGCCATTTAGCGCGACAACCCTCGGCCAATGACCCCATAGCGCACCAGAAGATACAGGCAACCAGCCATCTAGTTGCAACGGGGCAGCCAGAAAAAATCATGCTCCACCACCGTGTAGACCAAGGCCATATTTGCCAATAGCGTACCGCTGATCACCTAACGTTTTACGATCTACGCCCGGTTCGTTAGATTACACAACCGATTAAAACACCGGAACATAATTCCATGGGCACAAAAGTCTGCAAATTTGGTGGTACTTCCCTAGCCGATACCGGCCAGATGCAGAAGGTTAAACGCATCGTCCAGGACGATGCGGATCGTCGTTTTATCGTCCCCTCGGCACCGGGCAAGCGAGAACCATCTGATTGCAAGATTACTGATCTATTGTATCTATGCCATTCAACGGCCAGCCAGAAGACATCGTTTGACGAACCATTCGAACTGATTAGCGACCGATACAAGCAAATCGTCGATAATTTGGGGCTTAACCTGGACCTTCAATGCCACCTTGGTCAGATACGCAATGATATTAGTAGTGGTGCCACTGCGGACTATACGGCCAGTCGCGGCGAATACCTGTGTGGCCTGATCATGGCCGATTGGCTTGAAATGCCATTTGTAGATGCCAAAGAGGTCATCCATTTCGATTCGAATGGTCAACTTAATATGCAGCGCACGGATGAAGTATTTCAAAACAGGTCAAAACAACTGAAACAAGCCGTCATCCCGGGCTTCTATGGTTCGACTCCCAATGGGCAAATCAAGACATTCTCCCGAGGCGGGTCAGATATCAGTGGTGCCATCGTTGCACGCTGCGTTCAAGCCGATGTATACGAAAACTGGACCGATGTCTCGGGATTGCTCATGGCAGACCCCAATATCATTGAAAACCCACAATCCATTGACGTACTTAGTTACCGCGAGTTGCGCGAGCTGGCCTATATGGGCGCCAGCGTTCTGCACGATGAAGCCATCTTCCCCGTTCGCCAAGCAGCAATCCCCGTCAACATTCGCAATACCAACCAACCTGACGATCCGGGGACCATGATCGTCCCCGAAGCAACACCTATTGCCCACACCGGTACGATCACAGGTATTGCAGGACGTAAAGATTTCACGGTCATCGCCGTGGAAAAGGCGCTAATGAACGCTGAAATCGGCTTTGCACGCCGGTTGCTCAGCATCCTGGAAACGCATGATATCAGCTTCGAACATCTACCCAGTGGCATTGACACCATGAGCCTGGTCATCGCCGACGCCCAGTTGAATAACAAACTGGATTCATTGCTTGTCGAAATCCACAATTCGTGCCATCCTGACTCACTTGATGTTTACCCAGATATGGCATTGGTTGCCACGGTAGGACGTGGGATGTCACAGACACCAGGCATGGCCGCCAAAATCTTTGCCGCTTTATCCTCGACCGAGGTTAATATTCGGATGATCGATCAAGGTTCAAGCGAGATTAACATCATCGTGGGCGTCCATACAAGTGATTTCGAAAAAGCCATCCGCGCCATTTACAGCACTTTCCAGGAATAGGCAATACAGATCTGCGTGTGCCTATTGGCACCCGCAAGCGGCCTGCCATCCAACCACTTTGCCCGCAACCAATACCATAAACGCATATTTCGCATGACAACCCACCTTGATGCGATCATGGAATCGGCCAGTAACGCGTTGTCTCGCATGGACTACCTGCAATGCGAGAAGGACTGCACACACGCCCTGTCGATGGCCCGCAAGCAAGCCAACTGGCCCTACTACGCAAGGATTCTTCTCCCCCTACAGGAATCTCGCCGCCAAAGACGTATGATCGCGGCCGAATCAACCATTCGCCTCGGGACCACCGATCTATCCCATGACCCGGCACGATGGATAAACCATCTAGCTGCTGGCTGCATCATCATCACCCAACCGCACAGGCCAGCCATGGCCCGCTTGATTGCCGAACAAATGCAGGATCGTTTTATTCTCGCCCTCTATGCCGAAAATCCATCTGACTGCCCCCGCTGGACACTAAGCTCATCCCCGGGCTCGACCCTCACCGTAACCATCGATGCGCCACCACGCGCCTGTGTTGACCGCTGGCTGAAACCAAATGATTTCACCAACTTCAACAACGATCCTCCAGGCCACAAGGCGACTCTATCATCACCGCCAGTAAGTTTGGCGACCGTAGCATCCAACTGGTTTTTGGATGCATGCGAAGCCATGGGGGATGCTGCCCTGACACGGCTGGACCCACAGGATATCGACGTGGATCGGATCAAAATACTTGAAGGCCTGTTGCTGGCCATGCCCGCCCACGAGTTGCTGCATCAGCAACTAGGGCGAGAAGCACGTCGTGTAGAGAACCATTAATATCGAAAAAGCCCACTTTTACAGTAGTTACCACTAACTCAAAGTAGAACACTAAAACGAAAAATCCAGTTGCAACTTGATACATTTGAGCATGACATGTAACGGATTTCATCCGAACCGATCCCGGTTGCGACCATTGATTCAATTTCACCCGGCCTGACCCCTGGCTTCCCACAATTTTCCACCGCAGCCTGGTGACGTACAATTGGCGAATGGCCGCCACAAGAAGACTGGTCGTGGGTATCACCGGTGCCAGCGGAGCACTTTACGCACAACGCACGATTCAACTGCTTACCGCAGCCAACATCGAAACCCACCTGGTTGTCTCACCACTAGGCCAACGACTACTCCATGACGAATTAGGCATGGAAGGCGTTGACCTTGATGCCTTAAGTGGAACGCCAGACCGGAGTCACCTGATCAAGTACCACCATTTCAAAGATGTCGGTGCGCCACTGGCAAGCGGCTCGTTCATCCACGACGGAATGTTGGTCGTACCATGCTCATCAAACTCCCTCTCAGCGATTGCCACCGGATCCCAACAAAACCTGATTCACCGTGCAGCAGCAGTCACACTCAAAGAACGGCGCCGCCTCGTTTTGCTCCATCGTGAGATGCCCCTTGCCCTCACTGATATCCGGAATATGGAGCAGGCCACAACAGCCGGCGCCATCGTGTGTCCCGCATCACCAGGGTTCTACATGCTGCCATATTCGATTGATGACCTGGTTGATTTTGTGGTTGCGCGAATACTTGACCTGGTCGGCGTGGATCATGGACTTGACATGCAATGGTCGAACCAGAAATCCGCTCCCAGCACCCCGCATATAACTCCACGCAACTAACCGCCACCATGGCGAACCCTGGCAGACAAACCCAACGGGGACCAAGGATGACACAAGCAACCGTAACATCAAACAATCAACCACACTGCACTGCCGACGAAAAATGGCTCAGTTCACTGGGACATTTAGCACGCGACATCAAGATCAGCCACACCGTTTTTGCATTACCGTTCGCTTTACTGTCATCTTTTCTTGCAGCATCACACATGGGCGATCTACCTCAAATCGGCGAAGTAGCCTTAGTCATCATGTGCATGGTTTTTGCCCGCACGATTGCGATGACCACAAATCGGATGGCCGATGCTACCTATGACAAACTTAATCCCCGCACTGCGAACCGCGCAATCCCCACTGGACGTCTTGGCCAGAGATTCGCATGGCGGACAGTGGTGGTCTGTAGCGTCATGTTTGTCGCCATGTCGGGCGGGTTTTGGCTGCTCTACGCCAATCCATGGCCGCTAGCTCTCAGCCCACTGGTTCTAGCATCGCTATATAGCTACAGCTTTACCAAGCGCTTTACATGGTGCTGCCATCTTGTCCTAGGTGGCGTACTGGCGATCAGCCCATTGGCTGCGGCCCTTGCCATTGAGCCACGGTATCTCACCACGATCGAACCCTATCTTCTGGCTGTCATGGTGGCGTGCTGGGTTGGGGGATTCGATATTATTTACGCACTTCAAGACATCGAAATCGACCGAATGACAGGTACCTTTTCAATGCCGGCCAACCTCGGGACAAGTCGGGCGATGTGGATCAGTCGGATACTGCATGCGGTAAGCATCGTTTCATTAGCCTGGCTTACCGGGAACAGTCACATCCTGGGCACCAACTTTACAATCGCAGTTACGATCGTCGCCATCCTCTTGATAATCGAACATACGCTGGTCTGGGGAGGGAAAAGGCAACATATTCATATCGCCTTCTTCACAGTCAACGGAATTATCAGCTTGGTACTTGCAGGCTTGGGCCTGATTGACATTTTACAGCCATAGCCGCAAGAAAAACTACTACCTCACGCTCACTGCCGGACCAAATCACTAATTGCCAATAACGAGGGCATGATCTCCGCAAGCACCGTGGGCGTAATTGACTGCGCGCCATCGGTCATCGCGTGCTCAGGGTCACTGTGAACCTCAATAATCAAGCCATCGGCACCGCCCGCCACGGCGGCCCGGCACATTGGCGGAACCAACCGGGCATATCCCGTCCCCTGTGATGGATCGACCACTACCGGCAGGTGACTACGATGATGCAGTTCGGGCACAGCAGAAATACTCAGCGTGTTTCGCGTATGGTCTTCAAATGTACGAATACCCCGCTCACACAAAATTACGTTGAGATTGCCCGATGCAAGAATATATTCAGTTGCCTGCAAGTACTCATCAATGGTCATTGACATACCGCGTTTGTACAACACGGGCTTGGTGCTCTTTCCCACTGCCTCAAGCAGTTTAAAGTTCTGAGCATTACGCGTTCCGATCTGGAAACAATCGGCATACTTCTCGACCAAATCAACTTCTGATGGCGTGAGCACTTCAGTCACAACAGCCAACCCGGTCATGTCACGCGCAGCGGCAAGCATCTTAAGTCCATCCTCACCAAACCCTTGAAACGAATATGGGTTGGTCCGCGGCTTAAATGCCCCACCGCGCAGGGCTGTGGCACCTGCGTCCTTGACCTGCTGGGCCATATCCAGAATCGCCTGCTCACCCTCCACGCTGCATGGGCCGGCAATCACCGGCACTTGTTTGCCACCCACTAGACAATCAGCGCCGATTTTTACCTGTGTGCGGTCCGCCTTGGCCTCGCGAGCGGCAATCTTATAAGGCGCCAATATGGGCACAACACGATCGACGCCCGGAGCCTGCTCCAATGTCCCTTTGTCCTTACGACGATCCTCACCGATCACGGCAACCACCGTCAGATCCGTGCCGACAATCACATGATCCTTAAGTCCCATTTCTTGCACCAAATGAACCACATGCTCCACTTGCTTTTTTGTCGCATCCGCCTGCATCACCACAATCATGCTGAGTGTCTCCTGTCTACCGTCAATTTAAAAACCCCGACACTGCCGCATCGGGGTCGTTTGATATCAAATGAACGGATATCCTATGATGACGCACCCGCCGCAGCTATTGGCCGAGAAAATGCTAAAACGGGGATGAAATAGAACTTCGGCAACTTCATTGCAAATAATATTTTGCCGCCCAAGTGCCCCCACGTCAACCGCCGATCTAGTTCTAGATAGTTTGACCTCAAATTACCTATGTTAATATTTATCGGATCATCCCAGACGAAAGATAAACGCTTCTAAATAATGGACTTTTAGTGAATGACCCCTAGCATGACACGAATCAGCTAAAACCATGGTGACGACATCATGGTGGCAAGCTTTCCAAAATTATCAATACGAACATTAATGGATTCACCCATGATCAGATTATTCTCAATTCAAGGGCAACCAACTGTACCTGTAACTCTCATGATTGCCCTCATGGTTCTATGTGGTATCGCCGCCAAACCGGGCATCTCCCTCGCAGTTGATGAGTCAACCGTCAATCAACCAACCGTGGACACCACCACACCAATACTGCCGGATATTACTGACGCCCAGCTCGTTCAAGCAGTTACCCAACAGGACCAGATGTACGACACCCTGCGGGTCTCGTTCACCACCAAGGTGATCCGCAAAAAGGTCAAGGTTATGCGGCTACCTGGTGGACACCAGTTTCATAGCCCCAAGAAACAGCGGCTTAAGATCGAGTTCCACGCAGATGCAGGTAAATACCGTTACCAGTTGCAACATGAGCACCGCGAAAAAATCGACCCCGTTCACCTCGTATTGACCTATAACGGTGTCACAAGGTACGAATGGAATCCCATAAGTAACGAAGGACAAATGTTTCGCTCGAACGCAGAATTGGCATGGCCTGACCCACGTGAATTTGGCTGCTCGTTGGGCCGCCAATACCGATCTCAACTAATTGGGGCATCTCTGGCGGAATCCAGGATCACGGTTATCACGCCCCAAATCACTGACAATCATCCTTGCTACCGCGTGGAGGCTTTGCTTCCGGATGGGGCTAAAGTCCATGCTTGGATCGACCCAAATGCAGGCTGGCGAGCACGTCGTGTCGCGGTATGGAATGCCGATGGCACACCAAGCCACGAAACATCGGTCAAACTCAGCGAAATCACGCCCGGTGCCTGGTTTGCATCCACCGGCGAACAGCGGCTTATTGCCACACACTCAGATGGCCAACCAGACAGCCGATGGAAATTTTGGCTGCACGACATTGATCTTGATATTCAACCAACATCACAACAATTCGCTATGGAGTTCCCCGCGGGCACAACCGTCTTTGACCACCACAAACGGTTTGGCTACATCGCAGGCGAGTGGGAAAGCCGCTACCAACCGCGTGACTTGCAATTTGATTCGGATCGTTCGATTGGAATGGTATATGTACAAAGTTGGCATGCACAATCCGGTGGTGGCCAGTGGACCTGGCTGGGACAGGCCAAAGGCAAGTTGAAGATACAGGCTAACAAACGCGTCCGACTTGAAATCCAGACCGATGACCCGGCCAGCCTGGCCATGCTGACCAACATTGAGCCCGATGCGATTCAACAGATCAAGATCTGGCCCATGCATGCCACTGATGAAGCAATGGGCCACATCGCCAATCTTACCGGCACAGAAACCCTGGACCTTTCCGGAACGGATATCACTGACGCTAGCGCCAAGTATCTATCACGAATGCGAGGCCTGCGTGAACTGCGTCTTACGGCCACTGCTATCACCGACAATGCTCTCACCGCTCTCGCCTCCATGCCCACGCTGAACAAACTATTTCTTAATGAAACCTCAATTACCGACCATGGCATTGCTCACCTGTCCCGTGTCTTGTCACTTAATACGCTTGACCTGAGTTCAACCTCGGTCACCAATACCGGCTTGGTTGACCTGAGTGATCTCAACGGACTAACAGCACTCTATCTAACCGCAACGAACATCACCGACCCCTTGCCCGGCACATTATTCCTCTCAGCCCTGACGAACCTTGAGTATCTGTCCCTAAATAACACACGTATCGGCAATGCAACAGCAGCCCACCTGACAACACTCAAAAGACTTCGGGCACTAGAGCTACTCAACACCGCCATCAGCAACGATGGCTTACGCCAGTTGAGAAATCTCACTTCACTGCAATCTTTAAAATTGTCGGCAGATCATTTCACGGGAGATGCCCTGCAGTATCTAGAGCAACTAACGTCACTACAGCATCTCACGGTGCGGTCATACCAGAATAATAATGACAAGGGGTTGCCTTCCTTGGTCCAACTTCGGCGACTTTCATCACTGGAACTAAGTGGGCGTGGCATTACGGATATCGTTATGGTACATGTCTCAAGCATCCCCACACTCACATCACTGTCACTGTCAGATTGTGGCGTCAGCGACACCGGGCTGGCCATGCTTTTCCGCCTTATCAACCTGCAACGACTCACATTAAATCACACCGAGGTATCCAACCTGGGACTGCGTCAACTTCGGTACCTGCCTAAGCTCGTTGCCCTTGATATCACCACAGACCAGCCCGCCATCACCAACATCCAGCACCTGCAAGCACTAAGCCAACTCAGGCAACTTCGAATTGCAATCAACAACCTGGACGACAAACAGATCGCCCACCTTTCAACCATGATCAACTTGGAACATCTCGAATGGAATGTTACAGGTTTGTCCGACAATGCCATCAAGCACCTGGACAGACTCACCAACTTGACTGACCTTACGATCTTTGGGCCAACCACACTAAGCGATGCCGGATTAGCTCACCTCTCAAAACTCACAAATCTACGTAGACTGTATATTGCTGGCCAGTTCACAGATGCTGGCATCAAACACTTGTCTACGCTTCGCTCTCTAGAACAACTGGATTTGGCTACGGCTTCAGTCGAAGCCAAAGCCCTGAACACACTGCGACGGTCACTTCCGTCCCTGCAATACAGGATCTTGCCTTAAACGCGCAGGCGGCCAAAACATGCGATAAGACGCAAGGCAAAGGACTTATCTCTAACCCAATGATTGACCAATGGAGGTGGGGGGGCTCGAACCCCCGACCTCTTGCATGCCATGCAAGCGCTCTCCCAACTGAGCTACACCCCCAAGGGTCGTCAGGTCAGTATAGAATCGCCATTAGAAGGCTTCAAGCAACACAATTATAGTGGGAAACGGGTCACAACTCGCCATATGTACTAAGTTGGTGTATATTGCAAAATCCCACCCTGCGGAGAATGACTGAATGCAATTGACCGAGAAGCTACACGGCCTGTTCTTGCTTGAGAAACAAATTCGAGGAATGCAGTCCCGCTTGGACTCAGCCACCCGACGTTGCGATGCCCAGCAAGCCAAGCGCGATCAATTGCTGCGCCAGCAAGAAGAAATGACAGACCAACTCAAGCACGGGCGAGCCAAGGCCAACGAACTCGAAAGTATGGCGGCAGAGATTGAACAGAAGATAGCTCACCAGCGAGAGTTGATGAATAATGTCAAAAGCAACAAGGAATACTCCTCGCTACTGATTGAAATCAATACCTATAAGCTTGACAAGGAAAATTCTGAACAAGAGGCCCTCGAACAGATGTCCGCAGTTGACCTCATGGATCAGGAACTGACGGAAGTTACCGACAAGGCCCACGCCCAGCAGAAGCTGGTCGCAGTGGGACAGAGTGAAATTAAAGCATGCAAGGCGGAGGTCGGCGAACAACTCGACCGGCTTATTTCCGAACGCAGCACTGCCGAAAAGGATCTTTCGGCCAACGCTTTGTCTACATTTAAAAGGCTTGCTGACATACACGATGGTGATGCCATGGCCACCGTGACAGAAGTGAATCGGAGAACCATGGAATATGGATGTGGTGGCTGTTACTTAAGTATTCCCGTAGAACGTGTCAGTACGCTTATGAGCAGTCCTGATGAAATCGTCATCTGCCCGAATTGCAACCGCATGTTGTTCATGGATCAAGACCTAATGGCAGCCATCGTCAAATAGCCGACGGAATCCTCGCAGACATCTGATGCGTCTTATCATCCACATTGACGGCGGTTCGCGCGGTAACCCCGGCCCAGCCGCCGCAGGCGTTGCAATTTCAACCCAGGAACAGCACACACCCGTCTACCAAGGCGGGATTCATCTGGGCAGAATGACCAACAACGCTGCCGAATACCATGCCTTGCTGCATGCATTGAAACTGGCACAGCAATTCGGAGCCACGCAAATCGACCTCTACAGCGACTCACAACTACTCGTCCGCCAGATTAACGGCCAGTACCGAGTTAAGGCCGCCGCACTCCAGGATCTCCATTCCCAGGCAAAGGAATATTTGACCGCCTTTGACGACTGGCGATGTACCCATATCCGGCGTGAACAGAACCACAGAGCAGACGAACTGGCCAACCTGGCCCTCGATGCTGGCGAGGATGTAATTGAAGTATCGCCTGATGCTAGAATACTAAATACCAGTAAGTTGCCAGATTCATCGCAGTCCAGCAAAATCCAATTCACCGTCCATTTCAAAGAAGCCTCAGCAAAGGGATGCCCTGCCCCAACCGCAGCCAACAAGCAATTTACATGTGGACCACAGATACCGGCGGGGCTATGCATTTACGCAGCCAAAACAGTATTGGATCTGGTGAAGTTAAACGATCCAAATCTTGAGGTCGACACACAATGCATCCACTGCGGCGCCGCCCTATCCCTCCACTTCAGCAGATCATGACGAAAGGGGTGAACCCGGGCCACATCCCTGGAAACCACATACTTGTAAATCTCGGGCCCGTTCGACCCAGCCGGCACCACCCACGAAAGGGATCTCGCTGATTTAGACCAGAAAACCGTACCGATTCCACTCAACTCAAAAAGACCCAATGGACGGCCAACCTGCATCACCCACATCGTAATAATCCAACAGGTAGATCCTGCTCCGGATACCGGACCAGGGAAAACCCCGCCCCCAATGGACCTCGACGTCGAGTTGTGGGAATATGGTAAAATAGATATAATTTCAACCTTAACGCGAGAATTCGGAGATTACCCCAATATGATCGAAGCCCTTAAAGATGATCAGATCGTGCATGAGTTGGGCGGCCGATTTAAGTTCACCTCACTGGTTCAACACCGTATCAGACAACTAATGGACGGGGCTCGCCCCCTGATCGAGCGACAGGGCCGTAGTGACTTGGAAATCGCCATAGTAGAAGTCGTAGAAGGCAAAATCCGACCAAGCCAAGGTCCTGGCAACGCTGAAGTCGAAGACGAATAACCGTGGCGCAGGCCAACAATTCGCAGCATAGCTCATCTGGTAAATCACCCAATATCTGGCAACATCGCCGTATCGTGGTTGCCCTCTCGGGTGGCATTTCATGTTACAAAATCGCAAGTTTGGTCAGCCGTAGTATCCAGGCTGATGCATCTGTACGAGTTCTGATGACACCGGCAGCTTGTCGATTCGTTGGCCCAACAACATTTGAAAGCCTCTCAGGCTCACCAGTACTCACCGACATCTTTGCGCCATCACGAGATTACGAATCACCTCACACCGCCCTGGCCCAATGGTGCCAGCTAATGATCATCGCTCCCGCCACAGCTGATCTGATTGCCAAATTAGCTGTGGGTCGAACGGATGATGTCGTATGCCTCACCGCATGCGCCCTGCCGGCATCGACCCCGGTGCTATTGGCCCCAGCCATGAACGAGCAAATGTGGCAGAACCCAATCACCCAACGCAACACCCGAACCGTCATTGAAACTTTGGGCTACCACACTGTTGGACCCGATGAAGGTTGGCAGGCATGCCGGACCACAGGCGTAGGACGAATGAGCGAACCAGACCAGATCTTTGAATCCGCAACACAACTGCTCGAAACACATCGGTAAAGCCCGAGAATCTCAACTTAACATCATGATGCCTTGCGCCGCATGTCCACACCT
>CAUZIY010000059.1:0-16598 GCA_963579995.1 Phycisphaerae bacterium | reverse complement strand
GCGTCCGTCGTCGCCTGGACAATCACGCCAGCCTGGCTTTCGCCGGTCAACGTCATGCCCTTCGAGTCGATTACCACTGATTCGGTGTACGTGCCGTCGGCTATGTTGATCGTGCCACCGTCAGCAATCGCGGCCACACCTTCATGAACACGCCCGCCGGACCCGACTTGTGATCCGAGCGGAGTAACATTTAGCGTGGAGAAATCACCCGCGAAGCCAGTCGTACCGACATCGATATCGGTCCCCACAACGAGGTAGGGGGTAAAGTCGACGAGGCCAGTGGTCGTAGCCTGAATATTGGCCACGACGTTGCTGCCCCACCAGTTGCTAGAGCCATCAACGGGGGTTGTACTGGCATTCTCAACTGCCTGACCGGTGGTGTTTCCAGACAGGTCTGAGTTGTTTACAACGGCTGTGCCTGTGGAGGTGACGATAATTCCTGTCTGGTTGCCAGTGATCACGCTACCGTCAATCGTCACCGTGCCCTCACTGACGATAACACCCCCAATGCCGTTATTATTGATTTCACTTGCGTAAATCGTAGCCTGGCCGTCACTTAGAACCTGTAACCCAAAGATATTGGCACCAGTGATCTTGCTATTATCGATCCTGATCTGACCACCACTCACCACGACACCGCTGAATCCACCAGTAATGGTTACATTATCGATGTCCACATTACCTTCGGTGTGGATGCCATCGGAAAAATGATTTTGGAACGTAAGACCATCGACATGAACCGACGAAGTTGCACCGTTGACATCAAGGCCGGCCGAGAACAAACCCGATCCATCAACCACAGGATTGTTGCCCGCTGCCGCTTCGAGGTGCAGTACCTGAGTGCCTGTCGACGATACCGTAAGTGATTCGTTGTAACCGGCGTCGGCGTGATCGTAGACGATCACAGTGCCGTCATAGTCCGACAGCGAATTGATGCCATCTTGGATCGTCGCAAAGGCATCGACTCCAATTGCCGTGGCTGGACCAGCTCCGTCGGGGTCCACGCCGGATGACATTCCGGCCCAGTCGTCATCGACGTATGCCGTTCCTGAAAGGAGCAGACGTGGTTCAAGTTGCTGCAGATTGAGCCAAGCGTTGGTTGGCGCGGACTCTCCCCTGCCCTTGACCCTTGATTTCTTTTTTCTGTTTTTTCTAAACAGATCCAAAATCATAATTATTGCGATCTACAGATCTAGACGTATGGGGCGCAGCACATAGGCGACGCGCCAATTCCATACAAGCTAATCCATTCTCTTAAAGTTGTGCTTCATCCTCTCAATGCAACTAACAAACTAAGGGCATCTGCCGCCATTATCTATTCCAATGCTGACGACAACGCGAGAGTTTACCACTAGACACCCAATTTTGCAATGAAAATATACCGAAAATAATTTTTTTCTCTCCTGCCTAATATCTCCTTATCTATAGCAATTACCTGATTCCCTATAGCAACTATGTGAATAACCCTACTAATGAAATTAATCACTCAACTGGCAAAGCAGGTGTTGGGCGACAACCATTGACATATAAATAGTTTATGTTTTTCTTCTTTCCAAAACGGAGTAGATTCTAACCTTGATTTACTCCGGGCATAGGTCGCGAAAACTAATAACACGATAATGACATCAAATATTTGGCGGTCGGGCACTTGACTCGATCCGTTGATATTGTCAGATCCTGGATTCCCAAGCGGAGCCATCATCTATCCCAATAGGGATTTCCAGTTTGTAACAGGCGAATTGATTAGCGGTGCAGGCTTGGACTATCTGCCACGATCCTTGCCAAGTATTGGAAAACTGGGATGCGTTTGGGCAAGGGCAGTATACCTCTTCATACAACCCATGCGGCGATGCGACATGCCGCTCCGACGTTAACCGCAAATGTGTACACCGATCCAAAGTTGTTGGACGTGGCCGGTGCGTTAAATGCGCCACCTACGCTACCACTGAAAGACAACGGCATGATGGACCACCAGAAAGGGACAGGAACTCACGAACGGCCTGACTCATCAACACAAGACGATGGAAGTTCGCTTGTCCCAGTGCTTGTACCAACGACCGACAATTCTCGTACAAGCAGGTCAACTGGTGATAAAACGCCATCAGTCCACCACACAGGCAACAACCAAACAGACACGCACGTAAGTGCTTATGTTGTCAAAATCAAGACGCCGCTGACACGAACAGTCAACGGCGTACACGAGTCTGCCAAATGGAGCGGATGGGACTTGAACCCACGACCTCCTGAATGCAAGTCAGGTGCTCTCCCAACTGAGCTACCGCCCCAAACTCCCCAATACCAACTCCACCACCTCGTAACCGCGCGTTCGTCGGTGATGCTTGGCCTCGGTCGCTAGAAATTGTAACTCTTTGGGGCCGTAGCCGCATATTTCAAGCCGCTCATGGCCACAGCAACCAGTACAGGGATGCCCGAAGCAACAACACACCAAAATCGAATCTGCCAGTATGGCTTTTGGCCTATAATCGTTAACAGGACCACTGAAATTGCCGGTAACGCCACACCAAGGAGCACCATCTCCGTCAGCGGCAACTCAGCGTAGAACTTGCCCAAAACCAACTGGCCTACCAATAAAACTTGGCAGATCCGTACCAGACCATAACTCACCACGGTGCAAAAGAAACAGATCGAAAGCAATGATCCAAAGGCCACTGCACCACCCACGGACAAGGCCGAAGGCACAAGTGTCGCGTAGCCGCCCATCATCAGGCAGGTGGCCGACCCGGCCATAACCATCATAATGACCGCTGGTATTGTGCAACCTTGCAATCGACGCTCAGCTCGGCTTAGTACGATTGTAAATAGGCCCCCGGGTAACCCCAGACCAACAACCCACGCCACGGCGTGGTCGAGTGCCAATGTTTGCGGCACTCGTGGTCGAAGCAAGATTGCTATCACGATGATTGTGATCGCAACCCATATTGCGTCTTCAAACCACCAAGCAAATTGATGAAAACCGCAGGCCAACCCCACAATCAACACCGCTGGTATAACAACTGTCGGCATCCATTCTGATGCAATGAGCGGTGGCCACTGCGGAACACCCTGGGCAAATACATGCCCAATGCAATATCCCACACCAATCATGATCGGCCAAACCACCACCGCAATCTTCTGAACCGAACCCGTGACGCAACGGTTACCCATTATTCTCGAATACCTTCAAAGCTGACCATAATATCAACCTCATCACCAATCGTCCCGAGCATCGAATCCATTTTATAATCACTTCGTTTAATCGTGAACTCGGTGGCATAACCGATGCGATAGTTACCCCATGGATCTTCACCTTCGCCCATCTTCTTGAGATGGATTGGAATCGACCTAGTGATGCCATGTAACTGCAGTTCACCAGTCACATGCAGAACATCACCATCGGACTGGGAACCCGTACCCTTAAAGGTGATGGACGGAAACTGCTTGGCGTTGAAGAAATCCGCGTTACGCAGGTGCTTGTCACGCTTCTCATTGTTGGTATCAACACTTGCGGTCATGGCGGCAAGATCAAACGATGTAGTCCCGACGCCTATCAATACCGAGCCGGACACCTCGTTAAACCGTCCATAGGTATAACTCATACCCAGGTGAGTAATTCGAAAGTAGATCGCGGCATGAGATCCATCTATATTGAACTTCGTGCTGTTGATGGATTGTGCGCTATGAGCACCAGGCAGACCAACAACCAGCCCGACCATAATTATAACCGCACTGGCACTGACTAGGATGGCTTGTTTCATGACTATCTCCTTATCTGAAATGGGTGCATGCAAACTGAATCAGAAACCCTGCATCATAATAAGAATGTTCCAAGCTAGGCCACGGCCAAGATTCACCACCGGGGCCCACCTCTACCATCTCGCCGAACACTTGTCCTGCCATCTCAATTCCAACCCTAATACAGCAGTCTATCCGCCCCGCGGTCATATTTGGGGATTTCCAAATGGTATTGCCTTCGAGGCATGAGGTGCCGATAGGTAACTAACGGCCAACATAATCCTCGGTATTCAGGACGGCATGTATCATGACTTGGTGGCAGGCACTGATCTTGGGCATCATTGAAGGTGTAACCGAGTACCTGCCAATCAGTTCAACCGGGCACCTAATTCTCGCCTCTTGGCTGCTTGGTCTCGATGCCGACAGGGAAAGTCGCGAGGCGGTCAATACATTTAACATCCTGATCCAGTCCGGAGCAATCCTCGCGGTTTTAACTCTCTATCGAACCCGGGTCATGCAAATGGCACGTGGCTTGGCTGGCAAAGACTCCGTGGGACTACGTCTTGCAATAAATCTGTGCATTGCATTTCTACCTGCCGCTGTCCTTGGACCTTTACTTGCAGAACGAATCGACAATCACCTATTTGCCCCATGGCCCGTGGTTGGCGCACTTTTCGTCGGAGCATGGCTCATGCTCGCGGTTGCATTCAGTCGGCGTCTGAACCGCACCGAACACAGTGGGCGGGATCTAGACCACATCACATGGCAGATTGCCCTACTGATTGGATTTGGTCAGTGCATCGCAATGTGGCCAGGCACGAGTCGATCCATGATGACGATCGTCGCTGCCATAATATTGGGCTTGAGCCCACGCGCAGCAGCAGAATTCAGCTTTCTACTCGGCCTCATCACGCTCACAGCTGCAACAAGTTACAAAGGAGTGTTCAATGGAGCCGAAATGCTTGAGCGAATTCCATGGCTTCCACTGACGGTAGGATTCATAGCAGCTACGGCATCTGCAATGATCGCCATCAAATGGTTCATTGGTATTCTTGTCAACAAGGGAATGGCACCTTTCGGCTGGTACCGACTCGTCCTTGCCACAGTCCTCGCAATTTGCCTGCTGGCAGGAGAGCTAGGGCTCGAGAAGAATCTTGATGACATCGGGGCTGGAAGCAGATTGCAACGCCTCGACACCATCGGCGAGTTTGACGCGACGACTGATAAGACTAAGCACATCCACACTCCCGGTATCCAGGGCCATCAGCGCTTCGGGAAATGGACCGCAGCGACTGCCCATTAATTCAATCTCGTTCACCACGAGCGGTGAAAGATCAATGCCACGATTACCAAGTGGTCCGACGGCAACAGTTGTCTTAAGGATAATTTTCCCACGAGGGCGAACCATATTCATCGCCGTCACCAAACCATCTGGCGAACCCGTACAATCAACGACGATATCCTGATCCGCCCGCATACCGACATCCTCCAACCGGCGATGCTTGACACCCCATTTTTCGCAGAGCGCCAACTTGCTCAGATGCTTACCCACGCAACGTACGGTTGCATTCTGTTGGGCGAGCACCTGGGTACATAACAATCCCAACCGACCATCCCCAAGTACGGTAATGTAAGGACGTCCTTCAATCGTCAACTGACGAACAATCTGTAGGGCTGCGGCAAGTGGTTCGGTAAATACCGCGTGGTCATCGTCAATTGAGTCAGGGACTTCAATCAGGTTATTGGCTGGCAATACGAATCGCTCGGCAAAACATCCATCTCGGCCAACAATACCCAACACTGTCCGATCGCGGCAATGCTCGCCCAAACCCGTTCGGCACAAGTCGCACAGGCCACAGACACAGTTGATCGAGCCCACCACACGTTTACCAACCCATTGGCGGGATTCTTTTGACCCGTTGGCCTGTTCAACAATTCCGACGAATTCATGACCCAAAACACCTGTAAAACCCATATAACCCCGGCAAATCTCCAAATCCGTAGCACAAACCCCCATCCGATGCGATTGGATGACAACTTCACCCTTGGCCGGCTGTGGTTCATCAAGGTGGTTAACGGCTTGAACCTTTTGACCATCATAGATTAATGCTTGCACGTCAATCTCACTTGCTGCGGCTTATCACCTAATACACCATCCGACAGTCCAATAAATGCGAGCCACTCATCAGAAGAATTTCTACTTTAAAATATCCCACTCGGGTCAATGGCCTAGGTGGTCTTTTTATCCTTTATTCGAGTCATAACACCACATACGAACCCAGTCACAATCTTAAAACGGGCAGATAATGGTGACGTGGCATCATTTCTTGGATATTTCCATCCGCCCCCTGTCCCTTTGCCGTTAAAAAGGAACTACTGAACGGACGGCCACTTAATGGAGATTTCGGTTATTTCGTAGAGGTGGGCCATTCACCAGCAGTTACTTGGACCCTCATTCCACGTCATGGGCAGGCCTGAATCGGTAAGATCTAACCTACGATGTCCGCAACGACAGACCAAATCAGGGTGATCGTCCTGGCCAACAAGAGCAAAGCCCAGGTCCCAGAGGAACTGGATCAGTTACTGCCATGGCTGTCCCAGCGGGCCAAGGTGGTCGCGGTGCCGGATATCACCATGACTGCCGATGAAGACCTGCAGTGGCCACAGGCTGATCTTGCCGTGGTACTCGGTGGCGATGGGACCATGCTGGCCCAAGCCCGGCGTATACTCGATCTGACAATCCCCCTACTGGGAGTCAACTTCGGCAAACTCGGCTTCCTCGCCGAATTCAGTATTGATGACCTGCACCGCCATTGGGACCAGATTGCCACAGGGTCATGCAGCAAAACCAGTCGTCTGATGGTCGATGTCATGGTCTTTGATGCCGATGCAGCCGATTGCCACCTCAATCGGTTCGACATGGATCACCTCAAGGCCCGGTCGTCTGCAATGAATGATGCGGTCATTACGGCCGGAAGTCCCTTTCGTATGATCGAGTTGGCCCTGGCAATTGATCCCACCCGTGAAGGTGAGCCGGGAACGGTTTTCGCCGGTGACGGTGTCATCCTGTCCACACCCTCAGGATCAACAGCGCACAACATGGCTGCTGGCGGTCCAATTGTCAGCCCGGACCAAGATGCACTATGCATTACCCCAATCTGTCCTCAAAGTCTTGCGTTTCGCCCCATTGTCACCAACGCTGATTCCGTCATCACAGTACGCGTGATGAGTGCCAACCCAGGTAGTACACTCGTTATTGATGGCCAAGCTTCAGTCAGCCTGGAAACAGGAGATCAGGTAGTTGTCCGCCGTCATGCCCGTCGTCTGACGGTCGTTCAAAATCCGGATCTAAATTACTGGCAGATGCTTGCCAGAAAAATGCGATGGGCAGCGCGGCCACGTCGCCGCTAAGTCGCAAAAAGGGAATTGCGTTGTTTACCGGCATCATCCAAAACATGGACCGCGTCTTGGCCCTCGACCTGACTGAAAGCGGGGTGCAGTTAAGCATTGAGTCGACGCTCGGTGACACATACTCAATTTCCTCAGGTGACTCAGTCTGCGTGAGCGGCGTCTGCCTGACGGTAACTCGATGCGAAACGGGACAACTGACCTTTGACGTGGTTACTGAAACGTTGAACTGCAGCACACTGGGAGAGCTAGGCCCGGGCGACATGGTCAATCTCGAGCGATCAATGACGTCTGGATCCACCATTGACGGGCACTTCGTTCAAGGTCATGTCGAGGGTGTCGGCACCGTGATCGATATCACTGACTTGACGGACAATCGTCGCCTGACAATTAAGCCGCCATCTGAATTGATCCCCCACATCATCCCAAAGGGCTCAATTGCGATAGACGGCGTAAGCATGACCGTCGCCGGGCTCGATAACACAAGTTTTCAAGTTGCACTGATCCCCACCACGCTTAGCGAAACCACGTTGGGATCTGCCCGCCGAAACACGACCGTCAATCTTGAAACCGACATGCTAAGCCGCGCCGTCGTGCACAGTCTGCGCCAGTTCACCACTGCATCTGGCACCGTCACGCTTGAGTCGCTGCGTCATGCAGGCTTTGTGGATTAACCCCAAGCCCCAACAGCAATCAGTGGTATTAATTCTTGGACTTACGATCTACCGGATCCCAACTGTGTTTTCCATGATGACCTGGAGGTAACCAAAGATCGCAATGAAGCCAGGGGCAGATCAGACTGCATGAGTCTTAAACCACCGCAAACCAACCCGGCCACTTCCCCTCAAATACCTCGACTGCCGGACCTGTCATATAAACAGTGTCGCCCGCAGTGTTCCAATCCAACGTCAAATCACCGCCGGGAAGATGAGCAACCAGTTGCCTTGCTGACCGGCCGGTGAGTACTCCGGCCACGCATACTGCACACGCGCCTGTCCCGCAGGCCATTGTAATCCCACTTCCACGCTCCCATGTGCGCATTGTCACGTCTGATTGCGTATTCACCTGAACGAAATGCACATTGATCCGGTTCGGGAACATCGGGTGTTGTTCCAAAACCGGCCCAATAAACTCCAGTGGCACGGCCGCCACATTGTTGCAGTAAAGCACAGCATGTGGATTACCCATTGACACGCACGTCACACGCTGATCGAGGCCACATTGGGCGATCCAGGAATCGGTCAGATTCTCAGGCCACTGAACATGTTCCGAGATTGAGTAATTCACAATACGTTTATGATCCCCAATTCGCACGGGGATCTGATCGGGTGCAAGGATTGGACATCCCATATCCACCGTTACCTGGCAAACCTTCTGATCCTCATCCAGTTGATAGTCCAAGCTCAATACACCGTGACCGGTCTGGATCCGCATCGGCTTAGCCTCGCTGATTCCATGGTCGTGCGCCAACTTGCAGGCACAACGGATACCGTTACCACACATTTCCGCTTCCGACCCATCGGCGTTGAACATACGCATACGAGCGTCCGCCTCAACCCCCGGTCCCGGTGGACATACGATGATCATGCCGTCGCCGCCAACTCCCAGATGACGATCAGCAATCCGTTGGGCCACGACCTGCGGATTGTCGACCGTCTGCTCGAATCCGTTGATATAGACGTAGTCGTTACCGGCACCATGCATCTTGATAAAACGCATCGAATTCCTCTTTTCAAACATCAAGCACGACCACAACGGCCGCCGCAACCAGAATCATAAAGCTAAACGCGTTGATGCACATCACCTGCCGGTCAATTGGCATCACCGCGACGGGACAACCGATCAAGGTACGCAAATAGTCCTGCCGCCATGCAATTGAGCCATGGCGCCAACTGCGCCGCTTGGATGACAGTTGGTTGAGCCGGGCCACACTATCCAACGCCCGGATCATTGTGCGGACCGACTGTTCATCAATGACTGCCACGTCGTCAACATGACCGTTTCGGCGAGCAGTATCTGCCATGTGTATCACAGCAAACGTGTCGGCCTGACGTTCGTATCGGCGTGAAATCCAACCGAAACATATCAGCCAGCACACAATGGAAAGCACCGCGATGACATGCTCATGCCCGTTACGACTGACAAGCCAGGCCGGCAGTATGCCAGCCCAGTCAAGTGGGACATACGCTACCACAAGTGGGTAAAAGTAAGCCCACACCGTTGTCATCAAGATCATCACGGCTAGAGCAGCACACAACATCCAAAAGATGTGCCTCCGCCGTACATGGGCCAATTCGTGTGCCATCACCGCTTCAACCTGAACTTGAGGCACCATCTCCAGAAGAGCATCGGTGAGCAGAATATATCGCAGTGGTCGCACGAGGCCCATGACAGCAGCATTAATAACGCCGCCAAAGGTCCGCCACAATAACAATTCGCGCACACCTACTTGATATTGCTTGCACATATCCGTCAATCGATCACGAACTTCACCTGCTGGCAGCGGCACGGTATCCCACAGCCGCCTAATCACAACCGGCGCAAATAGAAACACACAACCAGCACCACAGAAATGGACCAACGGGCGAAGATCAAAGGCGAACAGGTTCCTGGGAACATATCGGTCGATCATTTCCATCAGGACTAGCAGCAAGACCAATGGAACAAACACGAGTGCAACTTGGTGTCGAAACTGAATGAGGACATACTGCCGACGGGACCAGACGGGATGGATGGGCAAGCCCTCCTCGATACGGTGCACCAACTGGATGTCCCTCAACCTACGATCAATTGGATAGTACACCCACCATGCCCATATCACCATTGCCATCGTCGGCGCCATGATCAACAGCTCGTCAATCAGGATCCAATGACGCAATGAACCAAATGCACCCAGGGCCAGATCAACAAAAAACAAGCCCAATACGGCCAGCCGATACACCCCACTAAAACGGCCCAGTCGGGCAAGGGTTTGATGTCCATCCAATGTGGACAGACGCACAAGCGTAAACCGGCACAACCATGCATAAACAACGGCAAGAATAACCTTGGGCAGCAGCATTGCGCCCAACCATGTATTGATGGTCGCCGTGGGTATTTCCACCTGCGAAGTAACAAATAGACCCACAAACAATAGAAGAATAAACAGATGCATGACGCAAACTCAGACGAACCGCCCCGCTCACTCACTGCTCTAACTAGCGATATCGGCTCAAACTCACCGCGGCCGCATAAACACGGATATTCTAGCGGTGACGACAATCTCCCAGCCGCCGGATCGAACCTCACACCTACCCAGCATCTGCGGCCCGTACCTGCTTGCAGAAGTCCATGACCTGACCCATTTGCTTAACCCCCGGACTTGACTCAACCCCGCTCGAAACATCTACACCATCAGGACGAATCACCTTCAGCGCTTCACCAATATTACCCGGAGACAGACCACCGGCGAGAATCAAGGGCGCTAGATGAGACAACTGATTTCGCACTCTTGCTATCGCTTCCCAATCAGGGCATCGGCCCGTACCCCCGCGTAAAGGTCCAGTACCGGCTGGAGCGTCAACCAATAGACCTCGCAACAATCCAGCTGGCAGGTGCCTCCAGACCGTCAACCAGTCAGTCAGATGATCTAAATTGAATCCGAACGCCTTGATAACCCGCAATGGCTGCAACTGACTGACAGCTTCAACAGGTTCATCACCGTGTAACTGAACCGTCTGCAGCCCAAGGGATTCGGCAGCGTGACGGATCTCAGCAACTGGGGTATTACTAAACACACCCACGGGCTCAACATGATCAGGCAAAACCTTAATAATGTCGGCTGCTTGACTAAGTGTAATATGACGTGGCGAGCGGGCAACAAACATCAAACCTATGGCATCTGCACCGGCCTCGGCTGCCGTCTTTGCCACCTGGGGGTCACGGACTCCACAGATCTTAATCCAGGTACTGCCATCGCTCACCCTGGTTCCAAATCCATCTACACTGCTACCCGCTGCACTCATCACTCATCAACCCTTTCCAGCGGCGCATGCGCAAGCATGAGGGTCTTGGTCCCATATCCTGCAAATCGTACGTACACGCGTGTGTTATGCCCTGCTCCACGGACCGCTTCAATCCGCCCGAGTCCAAACTGGCGATGGCGAACAAACTGCCCTGGCGAGCAGCACATCAAGTCACTTTCTTGGCCATTGAACGGTGCGGCGTCAAGATCGTGTGATACCCCATGTTCACCCAGCCAAGGATCATCCTGGGATATATCCACCTGCTCAACGTCGTCATCCGCCAGTTCATCAATGAACCGGCTCGCAATCACCGGCAGCGTCTGGCCGAAGATGGTCCGTTGCCGCACATGGCTCATCATGAGTCGGCGTTGAGAACGCGTAATACCCACGAATGCCAGCCGCCGCTCTTCCTCGATCTCAAGCTCATCAGACTGGGATCGACTATGAGGCAGCAACCCTTCTTCCAACCCGATGATCGCCACCGCCGGAAATTCAAGCCCCTTTGCTGCATGCAAGGTCATGAGCGTAACCGCACCTTCCTGCTGATCCACCGAATCAACATCACTCACCAAGCTAACCTGCGTCAGGTATGCCTCCAGCCTTTTGCGCAGGCTACCGACTCCCGCCTCAATACCGGCTTCAATTTCACCCGTGTCATTGACCGACAGCTCAGCCGATGATGGCGAAGCTATGGCTTCCAGCTCGTGGTCATATTCCTCATCAAACTGCTGCGCCGAGCTCACCAACTCACCAAGATTGGCAATACGCTCGGCATCCGGATCATTCTTTTCCTGCCGATAATGCTCTTCAAGGCCTGATTCGGCAAGCACGTGCTGGACGAAACGGCGTAATGACGTTGCCTCCGGGTCATCCACCGCTGTTCGCCACTGTTGCAGCAGGGAGTCAAATCTTTTGATCGCCGCAAGTGCACGAGCATTCAAAGACAATCCGCCCACACCGTGTCGCCCATCGGCAGTGGCCAGCCCTGACATGACCTGCAACACATTTGTACCACCGGCAACGGCCTGGGCCACCAATGATTTAATTGTCTTATCACTAATACCCCGGACAGGTGTATTGATGATACGCAGCAAGTTCACCTCATCTGACACGTTTGCAATCGTACGCAGGTATGAAACGGCGTCTTTAATTTCCTTTCTTTCAAAGAACGCAGTCCCCCGTGCAATCTGATAGGGAATCGCCCGCTTGCGCATCTCGTCTTCGATCACCCGGCTCAGCGAGTTAACTCGATAGAAAACCGCCATGTCACTCCACGGCACACCCTCCTCATCGTGAAGACCTCGAAAAAATTCCCCCACACGGTGTGCCTCGTGCTGCTGGTCATGGCAGCGCACCACCATAACTGGATGGCCCAGCTCGTTGTCGGTCCATAATGACTTGTGTTTACGCCGCTGATTGTGGCCGATCAACCGATCGGCCACCGCAAGAATATTCTTTGTCGAACGATAATTCTGTTCAAGCCGCACCACGGTTGCATCTTCGTATTGGCCCTCGAAATCTAAAATATTGCTCAGGTTTGCGCCACGCCAGCCATAGATGGACTGATCAGGGTCGCCCGTAACACATAAATTGCGATGCTCAGATGCAAGCGTATGGGCCAGCACAAACTGGGCATGATTCGTATCCTGGTACTCATCGATCAGCACATACTCATATAGGCCGCGAAGCTCACTAAGGACGTCGGGATTGACCCGTAACAACTGTACCGTCTTGGAAAGCAGGTCATCAAAATCGAGCGCCTGGTTCTTACGCAGAAGCGACTCGTAACGATCGTAAAGATCGGCAACCTTTCTAGAGTAAAAATCATGCGCCGTTGATCGATAACTTTTCGTATCAATCAGTTCGTTCTTGGCGCTGCTGATATGATGCAGGACTTTGGAGGGGGGGAAGTTGGTCGAACTAATGTCGGCCTGTTTGAGAATCTGCTTCATCGCCCTGATCTGGTCCGCAGTGTCATAGATTGAATAGCTTGAGGTCAGACCCACTTGATCCGCATGATTGCGCAGGATCCGCGCACACAGGCTGTGGAAGGTACAAATGGTGGTTGCTGCTGCCTGACGCTCGCTGAGCATCATACCGACCCGATCGCGCATCTCTGCCGCAGCTTTGTTGGTGAACGTGATTGCCAGAATATTCCACGGCGCCAACCCCACGCAACGTACAAGGTAAGCGATGCGGCGAGTGATTACTCGCGTCTTCCCTGAACCTGCACCGGCAAGCACAAGCAGCGGCCCGTCCACATGAGTCACGGCATGCTTTTGTGGATCGGTCAAGCCCGCAAGCAAATGATCTTCATCAGCGGTAGATGGTGGTGGTGTGCACTGGGCACTCATAAGCCATCCCTGGGTCTAGTTCAGACTGATGCCATCTGGATCTTCACCAGCCCGGTACTGCGCAGCTATCTGCAACGTGCGTTGGGTCTGCTTGAGCAGTTTCTCAATACAGTCAAACCGCCCCATCACGTCTGCACAAGCTAACATTGCGTAACGAAGTTCCAGATCTTCACACATGTTCATCGCCACCATGTCCACCATGGTCACGGTTGGAACATCCTTTTTGAAACACTCGCTGAGCATATCAACCTGAGCTAGTTCGGAAAGCTGCGAATCCCCCAAAAACTCCTCAAGTTGCTGTCTCTGCATTATCAGGTCAATCTCCATCGGTCGCTGGCTTTCGGTCGGCTTGAGCATTGCGACACGGTACGGTTCGTGCAGATTTTCATCAATAATACGTGCCCGACACATGCCATAAAGAAGCAGGTCATAACGCCCATCGTCGTGGCGGATATGCTCAACAATAGACCCAACACAAACGTGGGGTCTCACGGGCGGCTTCCCATGATAATCTGCCTGCCAGGAATCACCTTCAAACAACGTCATGGCGATCAATCCACCCGTATCCAGCGCGTCCTTGGTCATCGCCCGGTATCGGGGCTCAAAGACATGAAGTGGAATGGTCGCACCCGGCAGCAACACGCAATCCGGAAGTGGGAAAAGTGCGATAGGCCAATCGAAATCAATCTCACTTGGGTGCGGCATGATCTATCATCACAACCAACCAACGGGCAATAGCCTGCAACTCTTGCTACGGACAAGAGGTCCGCAGACTGCTCAAGACCGTACTGCGTTGCCTGGCTCGGCGGCTTCATTCCGATTCTTGCGAACCCTTATTGGCCGGAACTCCGGGCGTGGGTGCTTGACATGCACCGTATGCCCAGACGGCACCGAATGGGTCAGGAAGACCGAACCATTAATCACACACCCGTGGCCGACGACCGTCTGGCCGCCAAGAATAGTTGCATTGGGGTAGATGGTAACGTCGTCTTCAATTGTCGGATGCCGCTTGCGACCTCGCCATGATTGGCCCCCCTTGGTCGAAAGCGCTCCGAGGGTGACAGTCTGGTACAGTTTTACGCGATTTCCAATTTGCGTTGTTTCACCAATCACCACGCCCGTTCCGTGATCGATAAAGAACGACTCTCCGACCTGGGCACCGGGATGAATGTCGATTCCAGTCTCGTTATGAGCATACTCGCTCATGATTCGCGGCAGCAGTGGGACCTTTAATTCATAAAGTTCATGGGCCATGCGATGAATAAATATCGCGTCGATACCCGGATAGCAGAAGATCGCCTCGTCGGTATTGACGGCCGCCGGATCACCATCGAACGCGGCTTGGACATCGGTCGTCAACAACCGGCGAAGGTCTGGAATTGTCTGTATGAAAGCGGCCGTAACCTGCTGGGCAATACCCTCAACATCATTGCAACTGCCGAGCGTGCTTTGCCCACAATTCTGTTCATATTGCAAAGCCTTGCTTACCTCGGCAAGCAGCAATGCGGCAGCTTGACCCAACAGGGATGCCACGTGTTGGCGTACCGTCTTTGATATGACACGTTGCTCATCGAAGAAACCGGGGAAAATAATCCGCCGCATCAGTTCGATGAGTTCTATCGCCTTCGTTCGGCTTGGCAGGTAAATCGAATCGAGGTGATGGGTCCGCTGATCCGCACGATAACTTTCGATGATTCGACCCACAAGCTCATTTTTTGACTCGTCGCCCATTTTATTGACTTCGGGTTAAGGTCTGGCAGACCGATTCTAACAAAAAAACGGCTCGTCCTAAGACGAACCGTTCAACATGTGGATTACCTTTCGCGTATTTCGGTCATCCGAAGGCTTTGCTCGAACCCCAATAATAAGTGGGCGCGTCACCCAATCATCCCGGTCTTCCACTCTTTGGAGGCTTGACCTTCGCGTCGTATTTCGCTCCCTTGGGGTTCTAACTTAAAGGTTCGAGCAAAGATATTCTTCGAACGCCATAAGCAAGGAAAAGCAATCTTCACTTGTCACTGGGTTATTATACCATCGAATGGATCAAGTCAAAGAAAATATTTATCCATCTAAAAGTTTACTGTTTTTAATATTACAAGATTGATATTGTTATTTATTTGTGAACTGGAGGCCGGCTTTGGGTCAGTAAACCTGCAACCATCATCATTGGGTTCAAGTGACCCAACCGCCTTGATGGATGAACGGCCATTTGCCATCAAGGTCGACCTTGGGGAATCACTAAATATTCGCATGCAGGGTACCGATACCGATCGACATCCCCAATCACCGCTGCCAGGAGTTCCTATATCCGCGCAAACGAGGACGCCTGACAAGCACTACACACCCCATGCCAACCAGCGTCATGGCCGTGGGCTCAGGAACCGCCAGACCGCCAGCATTTTGAACCCGTGAGAACAGGGAAGGCCTCACGCCGGTCCAGTTGCCACCGATGATCCCCAGGTCGGCAATGTCGACAAAGCCATCACCGGACAAATCGCCGAATTCGGCAGTTGTAACGGCCTGGTTAAAGTGGGCACCAACAATACCCAGATCGTTAATATCCACGAGAAAGTCACCATCGATATCACCGGGTGTCACCAACACCGAATCAATGAAGTCCGCATACGCTGATACCAACATGCCACCACCGATCGTACCGAAAAGCCCGAAATCACTGGCCGGGCCCAACACAAAGGTACTGATTCCACCAATCACAAGTTCACCGTCGTGAAAAACAAATGCGGGACTGCCCGAATCACCACCCAACACGGTTGTTTCCAGATCGTTGCCCAAAGATGAGCCTCCCATTGAACCTGAACTTCCATCGGGCGCGTCAAAGTCATACTTATAGACTTCCAGGGCGCCGTTACGATGACACCGTCGCAGGCAATCATCATCAACTTCGAACATATCTAGCGCATTGCCGCCCACACGCTTGGTGACGAAATCGCCGTTGGTCGTCTTGCCATCAATCCCATTACCTGAACTCCCATACCCCACAAAGGTGGCCACGGTTCCGGGCATGACAAGTGATCGAAAAAGAGAATAAATCGGCACGTCCGCAGGGACGGCGTCAACCAGCCTTACGACAGCAATATCG
>CAUZIY010000058.1:0-16756 GCA_963579995.1 Phycisphaerae bacterium | reverse complement strand
CCATCTGGTTATTTTTGGCGTTGCTTTACAACCAACATCGGTTGGAACGTCTCGAGGCACTGGAATCCGAGCAACTGGCGACCAATAGTGCCGATGCTTCCGCCATCTTCACTGAACACGGTGAAGAGTTGGATTATGCCCGCCGTCGATTGGACAAATTTTACAGATGGGGACTGCCGGTTGCCAGTATGGTGGTGGCTGGATATTTGACGGTTATCGGGGCCTTCTGGCTTATTCGCAATAGCAGCATAGAGGCCGCCGATTCGTTGGGTTCCAGCGCCGACCCCAAAATCTTGCTTGCGCTGGGCATTGCAATCACATTTGTAACATTTATTATTGCTCGATACTTGGCAGGTATGACCCGTGTCAAGCAGTGGCAATTGCTTCGCGGCGGTGCCACGTTCCTGATGGGTAATGCCTTGGTGGTTGCCCTGGTGGCAGTTGCTGCACTATTGACGTGGCTGGAGGTTTCGGCGGCATTCTCGGTCCTGGCCGTTGTGGTTCCAGGGGTTCCGGTGATCATTGGGATCGAGATCCTCCTGGCGCTGTTGATGGGTGTTTACCGCCCCAGGCGACCCGGCGAGATCCCACGCGCCCCGTTTGATAGCCGAATATTTGGTTTGCTGAGCAGCCCTGAATCGATTGGTACGGCCATTGGCGAGGCGATTAATTATCAATTTGGTTTTGAGATCTCACGGTCATGGTTTTGTCGATTGATGGCCAAGGCGGTGACCCCTTTAACAGTGTTTGCCCTTGTGGTGTTGATACTGATCAGTTCGATCGTGGTCATTGAACCACACCAGCAGGCAATTGAGGTTCGCTGCGGTGATCTGGTCGGTGATCCACTGGGGCCGGGGTTACACTGGAAGATGCCGTGGCCGGTCTCAAAGGTCTGGAAGTATCCAGTTCGTCGCATCCAGCAGATTTCCGTGGGTTCTGTTGGAATGGTAGATAGGTCCAAGCCAATTCTTTGGACATCTGATCATGCGATTGATAGTGAAGAGTATCTGATTACCGGTGCGACCAAATATGGCGGTCAGGAGATAACCAGTACGGCAATTGGGCAGATTGGCGCCACACTTCCGGGGATGGCATTGATTGTCGCCGATGTCATTGTTCAGTTTAGAGTTAAGAATCTCAAGCAATTCGTCACCAACGTGACCAACCCGGATAATCTGATTACTGCAGCACAGCAGCGTGAGCAGTGGAAGAAGTTGGTGGATGCATGGCAAGTGGCGGGAGCGGCGGATCGTCACCCGTTAATGGGCAAGGTTGCGATCGACCCATGTCCGGTATTGACGGCCTTGGCTAATCGGCGCGTCAATCTCTATTTTGCACAAAAGGATATCGACACGGTTTTGACGGTGGGTCGATTTGAGGCAGGCCAAAAGTTGCGCGATTCGATCCAGCAGGATGTTGATTTGCACGAACTGGGTCTTGAGATTGTTTTTGTGGGGGTGGCAGGGATCCATCCGCCACAAAAGGAGAAGGTCGCCAACGCCTTTCATGAGCAGATCGGGGCATTGCAGGAACGGCAGACCCTATACGAGGAGGCTGAGCGAGAACGGATCGAAAAATTGGCCATAGTGGCAGGGTCGTACGAGCAGGCATTGGCCATCTTTCAGAAGATCAAGCATTTTGAGCGGCTGGAAGAGCAGATTCATAAAAATGAATCCCACGGTGGTGACGAGTCACTCACCCGCCAATACGAATCCCAGCGTCGGGAGATCAACTCGATGTTGACCCACCTACGGGGTGAGGCTGCTGAGGTCCTGTACGAAGCCTATGCTTATCGCTGGAAAAAGGTGGTGGCTGAACGGTCCCGGGTCCAGCGTTTTCAAGCTCAACTGTATGCATTTAATCAGGCCAAGCAATACTATCCCATGCGTTTATATTTTGATGTACTGGCCAGTGGTCTCAAGGATAAGAAGAAAATCGTTGTTTCCGCTGATCAGGCACGGAAACTGGAAATCAGGGTTGACTTGAAGAATGTGGAGTCAGCGTTAGGTGGGATTCTCGAACCCCAGTAGTAGCACTTTACCATGGACATAGTGCTAAACTTAGTTTGATATTTATTTGGAGTTGCAGCGTCGTAATGAAAAATTCAATGACCATGTTGATTGGTTTGCTGGTTGTTCTGGTGTTGTTGTCGTATATGTTTCTCTTCCAGGTGCGATATGACCAGGTGGCGGTACAGACGACATTTGGCAGCGCTACCGAGGACAGTATTAAAATGTCTCAGAAATGGCCTCACCTGCGGTGGCCTTGGCCCATTCAGGGTGTGACCCGCTATCCGAATCGCCTTCAGATTCTCCAGGATCAACTTGAAGAACAGCAGACATTGGATGGTTTCGCGGTGATCATCAAGACATATCTGATCTGGCGAATTGAAGATCCACTGGCGTTTTTCAGCAATATTGAAACGTTGGAAAAAGCACAGGATCAACTGCGTAGTCGCCTGCGAGATGCTCGGGCAATCATCAGCCAATATCGATTTGACCATCTTGTCAATACCGATCCGAAGCAAGTGAAGCTGGCCGAGGTTGAGAAACGCGTTTTGGGGCAACTTAAAGGTCAGTTATCAGGTCTAGGTTATGGGATCAGGGTAGAACAATTCGGTATTCGGCGAATTTTGTTGCCCGAAGGTGTGACCGTCGAGGTGTTTAGGCAGATGCGTACGACTCGAGAGCGAATGGCCCAGAACACGCGGTCATTGGGTGAAGCTCATGCAAAATCGATCAAATCAGAAGCCAGTACTATTCGGGAGCAGATCATCCAGTTCGCCCAGGGCTATGCCGCGCAGATCAAGGCGCGTGGTGATAGTGAAGCCGCCCGCTTTATGGCTCAGTTGGATCAGAACGCTGAACTGGCGATCTTCCTCCAAAAGTTAGAAATGCTCAAGACAACCTTGTCACAGCAAACCCAGTTTATTCTGCCGGCGGAAGAATTTCTGTCTCCTCCGGATATCAATGGTCTGGGTGCGGTTAAAGAAGATAGCAACTGACGGCATTAATAAATTATCATGGCCAAACCATTCAATCCATTTGAGCATCATCATGACCACTCCGATGATATTGCGCTCAACGAAAAATCAGATCCAGGGCAGGAATCACTTGCCGATGCGTTGCGTGTCAGTTTTCTGATCTTGAAGGTCGTGATGCTGGCCTTTTTGGTCTTTTATATTTTTAGTGGCCTCAAGATCGTCAAAGAACAGGAGGCATTGGTTCAGCTTCGGTTTGGTGATATTGTGGGTCGCTCATCGGATCAGCAAGTGATGCGGCCGCGTGATAAACCCTATTGGACGTGGCCGCCACCGATAGAAGATGTCAAGACAATTGCCACGACGGTTCGTAGTGCAAACCTGGACCAGGCCTTTTGGTACCGGAAACTGGAGCGGGACGCCGCCCGCAAGACCGAGGAGTTGGCGCGACTGGGGTATCTCAATCCTGAGGAAGACAGTTATCTTCTGACTGCAGATGCGAATGTACTGCATATGCGTTGGACGATCAGCTATCGTGCGGGCGGAGAACCTCAAAAGCAGAATTTCGCATCAAATATCGTTGACTATCTCAGGAATGTTGGCGATGAAACGTTGGCCGAGCATTTGGTTCATATGGTCACCGAACGCGAGATTGTAAAATTTGCTGCCCAGAAGACGGCGGATCAATTGTTTCATGGGCTATCGACCGCTGATACTGCCAGAATGGAAGCGGGGATTCAAAGGAGCCTGGATGAGCTTGATAGCGGGCTGGCCGTGATGTCAGTGTCAGCCACCCGTCCGGATCCTCCCGGTAACCTAAGAGGGGCCTTTTCAGCAGTCAGCTCAGCTGAAAATGAACGAATCAGCATAGAACAATTGGCACGTAAGGCAGCCAACACGCTTCTTAATGATGTTGCCGGTAGTGCTCACGGCTTGTTATGGCGCCTGATTCAGAGTTATCAAGTCGCCTACGAGGCAGGTGATCAGCAGAAAGCTGATCACCTGAGCCGGCAACTGGACCATGCATTTGAGAAGCTGAACATGGGTGAGGAATTTGGCAATGTGAAAATTCGCGGTGAAGTGGCTCGTATTATTAACAATGCACGCAGCTACCGCACACGGATTCGTAAAGAGACCTCGGCGGAGGTGGCAAGATTTCAAAGCCTGCTTGAAGTTTACAACCGAAGCCCTGGTATTTTGGTTTCACAGTTGTGGGAGCAGGCGATGGAACAGATTACCAAGAGTGCGGGTGTGGAGACTTTATATACACCCAACATGGCCAATCTGGTGATTGGGGTGAACCGTGATCCGGAATTTCGCCGGAAACGGGAAATTGAAGATACAAAGGGTCAAGTCAATTGATTTGGCTTTTGAGGACGACACATAGTGTCGTACTATTTGATGGTAGAACCCTTCAACCAAGACAGTCAGCAGGATCAGGCGCCGGTTTCAACGGATGCGACCATCCGCTGTTTCCAATTGACGAAAATATTCCGGGACTTTTGGTTTCGTAATCGGGTCCGAGCTGTCGATGGAATCGATCTTGAGGTCCGTCGCGGCGAGGTATTTGGGCTTCTTGGTCCCAATGGTTCGGGGAAGTCTACAACCATCAAGCTTATTCTTGGTCTCCTGCACGCGTCTTCTGGCAGGGCCTTGGTATTCAATCGTCGCCCCGAAGACGTTGCAGTTAAAAGTGATATCGGATATTTGCCCGAGGAGTCATACCTCTATCGCTTTCTCAATGCACGGGAGACCCTGGAATATTATGGCAAGCTGTTTCACCAGGGCCGTACACAACGCAGGCAACGGATCGATATGTTGCTGGAAATGGTGGGGTTGGATGCGGTGCAGCGACGTCCTGTCGGGGAATACTCCAAAGGAATGCAGCGACGCATCGGGCTGGCGCAGGCGCTAATCAATGATCCTAAGTTACTGATCCTTGATGAGCCGACCAGTGGGTTGGATCCCATCGGCACCCGGCAGATTAAAGATTTGATCCTTGAACTTAAACGTCGCGGTAAGACAATCCTGCTTTGTTCACATCTGCTAGCGGATGTTGAAGATGTTTGTGACCGTGTGGCTATTATGTTTGGTGGCAAGGTTCAGAGGGAGGGTACCGTGGATCAACTACTGGTCCAGCAGAGTCGAACCACAATTCATACTGAGCAACTTGACTCGGCGACGATTGATCAGATTGATGTTCTATTGTCACGGCAGGGCAAGCACATTGATCGTGTCGAGCAGCCGCGTCAGAAACTGGAATCATTGTTCTTGCAGATTGTTCACGAGGCGCAGGAGCGTGGCGTCCAAACAGCAGGTGTTCGCGCTGGTGGTCAAATCGCCGGTTTTTTGGCAGAGGATGACCGTCTGGCACACATGCCCGAGTCGGTAGAAGCAGCTGAGATTATTGATCGACTGACGTCCGCATCTGATGAGTCTACCCCGGAGAACCAGGTCCCGGTAGTTGAGAACCAGCAGGGTGACACCAATGAAGTCCTCAAGAAGTTGGAATCGGGTTCCGACCAGGTGGACCAAGTTGCGTCAACACCTAGACAAGCCACGAGGCAGTCGAAAACTGCAGAGGAGAACGACGCGCCGGTTGATCATGCCCTGCTTGATAAGCTGGCAGGTTGTGAGGAACCTGATGGACGGAAAAATTAGTGGGGTAGGGAAAACGGGCCGCTTTAATCTTTCGATATCGTATGAGGCACAAGTCAATAACGAATCGTGCTAGCCAAATATATCTTTAAATGGTTGATCTCGTGGTTGTTGCTACTCACAGTGAGTTTGGGTGGCAGTTGGCTGCTTGCGCTTCAGGGGTTGGGGGAGATCGGCGAAATCGTGATGGTTGTTGGATTGGTGGCGGCCTATTTGATGTTCATCGCCGGCACCTTTGCCCAATGCCAGTCCCGTTGGGTTCTTTGGGGTGTTGTATATCTTGGGATCGGGGTGACTGCTGGGGTGATTGGGTATTCATTTGATATTTCAAACGCTTCGGCAGCGGTGTTGGCCTCGCTTGCGACGGGGATCTTTCTGCGTGCAATTTGTGTCTTCCGGGCCTACGAAAAACTACCTCAATGGCGATGGTCTGCGGTCGGCCTGACTACGACGGTTGATATTGTCGGCTTATGTTGGAGATGCTTGGCTATTGGCTATATCAGCACTGGCTATGCCCTGGGGGGGATATGGGCCATGGCGCTGGCATTTCTGGTCGGTCTACGCTTGATTCGTTTCATGCTGGCGCCGGGGCGTCCCCTGCTCGGCATTGCCCGCACCCTTGTGGACGAGGCGGTGCGGATGCGAATCGCCTTGGTTTTCATTGTGGTCATCATGCTCCTGGTTCCCGTGATGCCCTACCTTAATGACCCCAGAGAATTACTGAAATATCGAATTGGTGCATTTCTCAGTTGGTCAATGTGGGTCACCGCGATTGCACTTAGCTTGATGACGATATTCCTTGCTTGCGGCACGATTTGCAGCGAGATACGTGATCGACAGATTTATTTGACACTCAGCAAACCTGTCAGTCGGTGGCAGTATCTGATGGGGAAATGGGTGGGAATTATGTTGCTCAATATGCTGCTGTTAGCCGTCGCCGGTGGGGGGGTATATACGTTTTCCCGCATGATGCAACAGATGCGGGAAAACGACCCGGCAGATCGCAGGGCTATTCTTGATGAAGTCCTTGTGGCTCGCGTGTCGATTCTTCCGAGCATGCCCGACGGCATGACGTTGAAGGATATGATTGCAAGGCGTTTTAGAAATATCCGTGACCAACGTCCAGATCGTACGCCGCTGAAGTGGACAGAAAACCAGATTATCGAGGCGAAAACTCGTGAACTGAACGCTTGGCACACAGTTGGGCGCAATGGGCGACAGACCTATGTCTTTCGCGGTCTTTCACAGGCGAAGGAAACGGCGAACACGGTGCAACTGCGATTAAAGACAGCGGCCAATATCCGACCAGATAGCCAGAAGGTCCAGTTTAACATGCGGGTTAACGGTAAACCTTATCCCGTCAATGAACTGGTCATTGATGTTGTACACACCCTCCCCATTGATACCTATCTGATTGATGATCGCGGACAGTTGGAGATTGTGATCAGTAATGACTTTGAGGGTTCGGGTGGTCCATTGGGCCAGGAAACAGATATTAGCTTCACGCCCGACGAGGGATTTCAGTTGCTCTATCGTTACGGTGGATTTGGTCCGAATCTTGCACGTTCAATGGTTGTGCTCTGGTTCCAACTCGGGTTTCTGGCGATCGTAGGGCTTGTGGCGGGTACCTGCCTGGGATTCCCGGTGGCCAGTCTTCTTACGCTGGTCATTTATATCGCTGCTGTCACCAGTGGTTATCTGGATGAATCGATCTCGGCCTATGCTCCAGTGTACGCCGAGGATAAGATGCTTTGGGATCAACTGATGGGTTATCCAAAGTCTTTATGGATGAATATCAAAGACATGAAGTTGTGGGAGGCGGCTAAAGTCCTGATCCGTTTGGCAGGTGAATTAATCATGGCACTGGTCCCTTCGTTTAGCTACTACAACCCCATTCCGCTGGTTGCAGATGGTCGGGTGGTTGAGCCGAGTCTTGTCGGCAAGGCTGCATTGATGATCGGTGTGGTGTGGACCGGGGTGATTGGTTTTCTTGGTCAGTTTATATTTCGCCAGCGCGAGTTGGCCGGTGTTACTGTATAAGCCATTTTGGGATGCGGATCGGTCAGTCCATGGCTTTTTATGGTGGCTTGGTCTTTCATATGAGTCGACACCGTCTGATTCAAGTGTTTTGCCTGGTGGCTGCAACCCTTTGCCTTGCTGGGGCGGTAAGGCTCACCGAGCCGATCAATCGCCAGCGAGATGAACTCCAGTTGACGTATAACCCCGATACGGGACATGCGATCCCGGCGGATATCGCCTTGGTGCAAGCGGCGCTAGGGTCGTTCCGTGGTTTGGCTGTTGATTTTTTGTGGCAACGTGCCAAACAGATGAAGCAGAATGGCCAGTATCGGGAAGCCAATCAACTCAGTCGGTGGATATGTAATCTCCAGCCCCGGTTTGAGGGGGTGTGGGTGTTTCATGCCTGGAACATGGCCTACAACATCTCTGTGGCAACGCACACGCCCGAAGAGCGATGGGACTGGGTGAACAAAGGGGTAAGGCTTTTACGTGGTGAGGCAATTGATGCCAACCCCAACTCCGTTGTCATCCAAAAGGAACTTGCCTGGATTTTCTTCCATAAATTTGGTGGCATGTCAGATGACATGCACTGGTATTACCGACGGAAATTGGCCTCGGAATGGCAAGCGGTGCTGGGATCCACGGAGGGACGAACGGCTGAACAGATCATTCAGCGGATGCGGGATCTGGTAGACGCGCCGGATTCCCCGGAAGCACTTTTTAAGCATGAAGATGCGGCTCGTGTTGCCGAGAAGATTACGTCACTCGGCTATGAACTGGACGGCTCCCTGTTACGCGAACTTGGCAGGATCTGGATGTTTGCCGGGTCAATTGATGCTGAATTCTATGGTTTCAACGTCGAACAGGTTGCGCATATGATGGACCTGCGTATCTACCAGGTCATGCGGAACAAAGAGAATCATGCGGGACTGGCCAAGGTGGCAGCTTTTCTGCGTAAACGTGTACTTCTTGACCAATACAACATGGACCCGGTCGAGATGTTGAGACTGATGGAGGAGTTTGGCCCAATGGATTGGCGGCATCCGGCGGCCCATAGTGCATATTGGGCTCAGCAGGGTATTCAGGCGGCTGGGCGATTACGCGATGATAGTCGAGTCGACCAGATCAATACCGACCGCCTCGTCATTCTCTCCATGCAGCAACTATTTGATACCGGTCGTATTTCCTACGATCCGATCAGTGGAAGATTGTCACTGTTGCCGGACACCCGGTTTTTCGATGCCTACGAGAAGGCTCTGGGGTTTGCTTCAGACCGGGCAATTGGTACTGACCGGGGTGATCGCACACTTGCAAACTATCAAGGTGGCCATGAGAACTTTCTCCTCAAGGCCACGATGTATCAATATCTCTACGGGGATGAGCAAGAGGCCCGGGCGATATACGAACAGGCCCGGGGACTCTACGGAAATGATGACGATTACGATGATCGTAAGTATCAAGTTACGCTTACCGAGCACGTGCGACGAGAATTGGGCGAACTGGGTGATTTGTTTGCAACCCGCAGTCAGTTCATTGACATGTTGTTGCGCCGGGCATTTTTAGAAGGTCTTATCAAGAGCCAGCCGAATGTATTCAATAAATTTCTGCAACTGGCCAATGAAGCCCACAGAAGTTATCAGGCGGAACAGGTTGAAACTCCACAAGCCGGTCAAGCGCGTCAGAGGATGGAGGATTTCCCGGAGATGGTGGTAACGGTCTACATGACCATCATGCAGGATCCTGCACTACCATTGTTAACAAAAGGGCGTATTTGGCGGGCGACTGATCCGCGGTTGCTCTACCGGGTTTATGAGCCGCTACAAGAGGCGTTATATCGCCAGATTCGCCAGGAGACGGAAGCTGGTCGCAGTTCATTCGACCCCCAGCGGCTGTTTCCGCGACCACCGGGTATGGAACAACAGAAAACTAATCAAAGCCCATCTGTTTCACCCGAGTTTCGAGAAAGGCCGGGCACCATCCAGCGGCAGTAAAGCATCACCATTTTACCTGAGTTGGGTTTGACTGCAGCGTGTGGATTGCTGCTGGTGGAAGAGGGCGAACCGGTTCGATGCCCATCATGCCGGGATTGCGATCATGATGGGATTGTTTTGATGTGGGTGCGGAGGGCGTGTTCCTGGCCGGGTTGCAGTGTTACGGCATCAGCCTTGGCTGCACATGTTTCAATGCATAACATGCCGGGCCACTGGTCGTCGGCAAAATCGGGTATATCACGGGCCTTGTCGAGCCAGGGGTTCCATACGACGGTTGTATTTGAACCGGACTTTTCAATTGCGATCTTTTGGTGACTGCCTGGATCCTCGAGAATGCAGGTGGCCTGCGTGTTGATATACACGCGATCAGTTTCACCAGTAAACGTCAGTGGCGTGCCGAGTTGCTGAATAGGTTGATCGACATTGACCTTGTCGAGATAAAAAGTATTTTCAAGTCCGTGAACTTTGACATTTCTAACATCCGAAACCGAAAAGTAGGTGTGTAGGGCTTGTTCATAGGTGAATGGTGCCGAGTCAATATTTCGTGTCAGTAGCTCCATGGTCAGGGTGGGGCCAATTGTCACCCGGTGGCGCAACTCAAACTTGTGGGGCCACTGCTCGTGCCTCTTGTGGTCGGCAAAGAAAGCCAGGATGATTTCAACCTGATCAGTGCCCGTCTGTGTGACCGATTCGATCTGCCATGGATCCAGGCGGGCAAAGCCATGGTTGGGGGCTTGGGGGTCATCTGCTCGTTGGCCAAACCATGGAAAGCAGACCGGCACGCCCCCGCGAATTGGTTTTCCGGGCTCGAACCAACTTTTACTATTTGCAGACAGCACGGGTATTTGTCCTTCTGGTTGGTAATGCCATACATGTGCACCCTGCAGATAAATATGGGCTTCTGCGGCACCGGTGGTGACGACCATCCGCGTTAAGCCACCCTCGCCGGCTTCAAAGTGAACGATCTGGGGAATGGCGAATTTTGATTGGAGTTGGTCAAGCGTTGGCATAGAGGGATTATAGGATCACTGTCCATGCCAGCCAGCGCGGTCCTGCCCGGTCGTGGGTAAAATAACTACCGAGCAGTATATGCGGATGGATCGATCAATCGCAACCGGGTATTAATCCATGTTCTTTCCAATACGAACAGATCGTCAACTTCACCACACGCCATGGATCAACTACGGGTTGATCGGCTTGAATGTGGTCTTGTTTTTTATGTCACGGGATGTTCATGCATCGGAACAAGTGGTTCGTTATGAACTCGACCCCCTTGCTCCACAGTTATTGCAGTTTATTACCTATCAATTTCTGCACGCCGACCTGTCACACCTTATCGGCAACATGTTGTTTCTCTTTGTATTTGGTAATAGTGTTGAGGACCGACTGGGTAAGCTTGGTTTCTTGAGCTTTTACCTGGCGGGTGGGGTTTTGGCCGGGCTGGGGCACTGTCTGGTTGAAACGGTTCCCGTAATTGGTGCCAGTGGGTCAGTGGCGGCGGTAACGGGGGCTTTTTTGGCCCTGTTTCCCATGAGTAATGTGACAATTGGGTACTGGTTCGTGTTTATTGGTGCATTTGAGGTATCAAGCATCGTCTTGATTCTTTTCCAGATCGGCCACAATGTGGTCATGCATCTATTGGGTGCTCCTGGTGTGGCTTATATGGCTCACCTGGCGGGCTATGCCTATGGTGTGGCAGTTGGCTTGGGGTTGCTCTGGATACGTCTGCTGCCGCGTGAGCCTTATGACCTGTTGGCATTGATTGGACAGCGTCGACGGCAGGGGCGGTTTCGTACGATGTCACGGAAGGGCAATTCGCCCTGGTTGAAAACCCAAGAAGGTCATGGTGTTGGCGACAAGGAAACGAACTCTACCTGGACAGATCAGCAGCGGAAGCTAATGGAACGGCGTGGACGCATCAGTGATGCGCTGGCGGAGCATAATCTTGGCTATGCAGCCGATCTTTATGGTGATCTTCTGAAACTTGACTCGGACCAGGTCATGAATCAGCAACAGCAACTGGATATCTCAAACCAGCTTATGAGTGAGGGGCGATATGACGTGGCGGCACATGCCTACGAGTTGTTCCTCAAGACCTTCAAGGGTTACACGCAACGCGAACAAGTCGAATTAATCCTCGGTTTGATCTATGCCAAGTATCTTGATCGTCGTGAACGGGCATCTGAACTTCTCGAGTCGGCACTGTCTCGCCTGCAAGATGGCAAACAGAGAGAACTGGCCCAGGGCATGCTGAAGGAGATGGGTTAGCCGCCATATCCTCGCCGCGGTGTTTGTCTTCGGCCTGGCATGGAGGTGTGGGTTCACAGCCTTGCTTTTGGGGTTGCATGAGCCTGCTTATGATGATTTCTCGCAGTCATCCCGTGGTGCGCCAATAATAGGATTCAGCATCTGGTCGTGGTCGTCGAGCAGTTGTTGGGCGGCGGAGGATGACACATTACGCTTGGTCATCACCAATGCAATTTTGACCCTCCCGTCGGATTTTTCTAACAGATTCCGTGATTCGTGGCGTGTCAGGTCGCATTGGGCACAAAGAATTCTAATAGCTCGGTCTTGCAACTTGTGATTGGTGGCACGCAGATCGACCATGAGGTTGCCCCACACTTTGCCCAACTGGATCATGGTGGTTGTGGTGATCATGTTTAGGGCCATTTTGGTTGCCGTGCCACTTTTCATTCGCGTCGACCCGGTAAGTACTTCGGGGCCCACTGCCAATTCAATCACATGGTCGATTTGTGCCGGTGGTTCTTTGGATGTGCCGGTCAGTTGGATACAGCTAAGCAGTGCGGTGGTGGCCCCACGGTTTTTGGCGAGCATCAGTCCGCCCAGTACATAGGGTGTGGTACCACCGGCAGTAATTCCCACGACCGTGTCATTCGGGCCGACCGAGAGTCGACCAAGTTCAACCCCTGCGCCTTGCAGATCATCTTCAGCGGTTTCACTGCTGTTTCGTAATGCTTCATCACCGCCTGCAATCAGGCCGACAACTTGATCCGGGTCACTCCGGAACGTGGGAGGACATTCGCTGGCATCAAGAACGCCCAGGCGTCCGGAAGTCCCCGCGCCCAGGTAGATCAGGCGGCCGCCGGTTTGCATGTTGCGCACAATGTCTTCGGTCAGTTGTGCGATTGCGGTGATGGCCGCATCCAAGGCCGGCGCAACTCTGAGGTCTTCATCGTTGATTAACTGTAGGCAACTTCTAATTGACAAGGTGTCCAGGTGTGTAGATGCCGCCAGACGACTTTCTGTCGCCAGTTGCCCTCGGTCCTGCAGGTTATTTGTCGGTTTGCACATATGTCGTTACGGGAAAATCCAGGTGCCGGCAATCAGTGGGTTGGTTGACCTGGTGACCTGGGATTGAGAGATAGGGATGCGATCCTGGGACAATGCCCCCAGTGTTGCGAAGGCCAAGGCCTCTCTTGCATGGCATGGGATCCCAAGGTCGTCGATAAGTAGGACGTGGTCAGATCGATTGCAATGTGTTTTAATTCGTTCGAGTAAACAAGGATTTCGTGCACCTCCCCCGGCAAGCACGATTTCCAGATCCGTGTGCGGCATTTTGAGCTGAGATCGTTGTGCTTCGATAGCGGCTGACACCCTTAGGGCTACATAATCAACCGCTGTGGCAACCAGATCATGGGGCGACATGTTTTCTGGGGCCTTCCGAAGCAGAAAATCAATATTCTGGCGGGCGAAATTCTCCCGTCCCAGGCTTTGTCCATGGCAGCGTTGATCAACAAATCGGTTCATATATTCTTTTGATTCCAAGATGTCCTTGATAAAGTTTCCATTATCCGCAGGTTGTCCCTGTTTGCCTATCTGGCCATCCTGATCGTATCGAAGATGGGGGAACTTGATCTGTACGACTCCATCAATCAGCAGGTTACAGGCAGTGATATCTCGCCCGGTGATCTGGTTGGGTTGACATCCTGCTGGAAGAAAGGTGATGTTGCATATCCCTCCCAGGTTGACGATTAGTCGATGGCGTTTGGCATGACAAAGCAGAATCCAATCCGCCAATGGTGTGATGGGTGCTCCTTCACCGCAAGCAATCAGATCTGCTTGCCGGAGATCGTAGCACACCGGCACCTTGAATCGCCGTGCAATCGGCCAAGGATCGAGAAGTTGCCAGCTTAGGTGTTCATGGGGGGCATGCCATACGGTCTGACCGTGTGCGACCACGAAATCAAGTGGGCAATGGTCAGGTAGATACTTGTCACACAGATGCCCCACGGCGTCGGCATGCAGTTCGCCAAGACGTCGCGATGCTCTCATGTATTCGATGGGTGGGGCGGGCTGAGCTGCCGTGAATGCTTTGAGGATCGTGCGAAGATCGCCGAGGGGCTGACTTGCCGTACCCATGGGGCGTACCTCTAGGTCCAAACCCTTGCCGCGGATATGCGCCAAGGTGACGTCGAGTCCGTCGAGACTTGTGCCGGTCATGCAACCGGCTACCCATCTTGTACGCTGATCCGTCATGAAGTCGATAAGCATACGACATGGCAAGAAAAAATCTTGCAGAAGTCTATTTTAATCGTCGGATGGCTGCGCTGGTGGGGATTGGGTTTGCTGCTGGGTTGCCGTCTGTCTATCGGTTGCTTGGTTCAACGATTCAGGCCTGGTTGGGTGTGTATGATATTGACATCAGAACAATTGGTTTATTTAGCCTCATCACCCTCCCGGTCGCCTTGAATTTCTTGTGGGCACCACTGCTGGATAGGTTTACGCCCCCTGTGTTTGCATCACTGGGACGACGACGTGGTTGGCTGATGATTCTGCAGCTGTTATTGGCTGCAGGCATTGTGGCAATGGCACTTGCCGGGCCCACATCGAGCGAATCTTCGGCCTGGCCTTTGGCGATAGCAGGTTTTGTGGTCGCTTTTCTACTTGCCAGTCATGATGTTGTCGCAGATGCCTACCGTACGGATGTGCTGCCAGATCAGGAGTTAGGTGTAGGGGCCGCCGTTTACGTCACAGGATATCGCCTCGGCATGCTCGTCGCGGGCGGTGGAGCGCTCTATCTGGCCCAGGACATGAGTTGGCGGTACGTGTACATGCTCTTGGGGCTGATGATGTTGCCTGGTATCTGTGCGACTTTAATTGGCTCTGAGCCACCGGGATCAGGGCCAAGACCAGCCACATTGGCCGAGGCTGTCGTGCAACCCTTGGTAGAATTTTTTGGCCGAATGGGTTGGGCGGGTATTGCGATTCTTGCCTTCGTGATACTGTTCAAACTGCCAGATGCCATGGCCAATGCGATGACGATCCCCCTATTGCAGACGCAGTTGGGATTTGATCTGCGTCAGATTGCCCTGGCCCGTGAATGGTTTGGGCTGGGATGGTTGGTTGTCGGCGCTCTTGTCGGCGGTGGTGTCACAGCCCAGATGGGAGTCAAGTGGTCGCTGTTATTGTTCGGGATATTACAGGCACTGAGTAACGGCGGGTTTCTTATTCTTGCCATTTGTGGGCGGCGAATGGATGTGCTCCTGGCCGTGGTTGCAGTTGAAAATTTCTGTGCTGGTTTGGTGACCGCTGGTTTTATGGCCTATTTGATGAGCCTGTGCAATCGTAAATATTCTGCAACTCAGTATGCAATGTTTACAAGCCTAATGTATGGCGCGGGGGCTGTTGTTGGTGCCCCGATGGGGTATGCCGTCGATTCGATGGGGTATAAACCGTTTTTTGCAATATCAATTGTAATCGGCCTGCCCGCGATGCTGTTGCTCATCTGGCTGCCACGGCCAAATCGTGATTGGTTACCTACGATTAATGCCCGTGAATCGGACTAGGTGGATCGGGCACATGTCGGCCGGATGTGAAATACGGTGTGGTGGATGGCGAATTAACATATTGGACTGCATTTACCAGTATGCGTTGAACATTGGCATCGTGATAGATGGGGTAGGTTTCGTGTCCGGGCCGAAAGTAGAAAATCCTGCCTTTGCCTCGTATCCAACAGCATCCGGATCGGAAGACCTCACCACCCTCGAACCAACTTATGAAGATCAGTTCGTCGGGTGGCGGCACATCGAATAACTCACCGTATGCTTCGGTCTGCGGTAGTTCGAAATAGTGGCCAAGTCCATCAGTGATCGGATGTCCCGGATGGATGCACCAGATGCGTTCCATTTCGGCTGCTTCGCGCCACCTAAGATGACAACCGGTTCCCATGAGTTTGGTGAAGATTTTTGATAGGTGTCCGGAGTGGAGCACGACGAGCCCAAGTCCTTCCAGTACTCGATTGTGGAGTTTTTCAACAATGTCGTCGCTCACTTCATGGTGGGCAATGTGTCCCCACCAGATCAGCACGTCAGTTTGTTCCATCGCTTCGTCAGACAGCCCGTGTTCGGGTTCGTCGAGTGTTGCAGTTCGCACGGTAACGGTGGGTCCGAGGCGATGGCCAAGTGTATTGGCAATGGCGATGTGAATGCCTTCGGGATAGATTGCCTTCACCAAGTCATTGGATTGTTCGTGCCGAAATTCGTTCCACACCGTGATATGAATGGGGGTTTTGATCATACGGTAAGAATCCTATGGGTACATGGCCGGCGGGTCCGGTAAACGATGGACTCACATGAAAGCGGCCAGGTCGTTTGTGAAGGTGGTTTTATATTCATAATGAATGACGCAAAAACTCTGGCATCGGACCTCCACGAATGCTAGAATATAGTACCGTTCTTTGGTGTCATCTTTGTGAAGGAGGGTGAATCGTATGCCATTGGGATACAACCGCGTAATAGGTGCCGAGGGCAAAGTCCCTGCTGTCCGTCCGCACCGCGTTGGGATAGCTCATTGGCCGGTTCGTATGGCCGATCCGCGTACCCGGACGTTTGATGTGTTGCTGGGGCATGTTGCATCCAGTGGCTATGAGGGCGTGGAATTCGGGCTCAAGGACCTGGTCGATTATTTCCCCGGCCATGCCCAGCATGTGGTGGCAGGCAAGATCCACCAAGCGGTTGAAGCTGCCGGCCTGCAGTTCTTCGGTTCGACACTTCACTATCAAGACGCCGAAGCTCGCGGGCGTCAGTGGAGAGCCCAGCTTACCGATCAATTCAAACTCGTCCAGGATATGGGTGGCGACTACGTCTCC
>CAUZIY010000057.1:0-16813 GCA_963579995.1 Phycisphaerae bacterium | reverse complement strand
CCTTCTTTTTTAGCCAACCCGGCCTGTTTTGTACCAGGGCAAAAAAGAGGGCGTGGCAAACTACTGTGAAAACAATACTTATGAAACGAAGGGCCGTTTTAGACCGCTGGTGCAGTTTGGACCAGAAGACGATAGAAAAAACCTGATGGAACCGATCGCAATCTCCGGCTGGTGGTCATGGGTACCCAATTCGGTCTTAACCAAAGGCGGTTATGGAGCATTTTACGGGTTGGTCAATGCGACCCCGGTCTGGAATAAATTGGTTTTCTGACTACTCGACAGGCGGCGCCAACTAAGTAAATGATGTCGTAGCAGACGAATGAAATGGGCGTTTGTTCGCCGCCAGGAAGTCGCACTTCCGGTGAGCAATTGAATGTCAGCCGCCACCTGATAAATCGTAGGATCCACAGATGGTTGCACTATAACGCGAACCTTCTGACTGACACCAAGATCATACGGGCGCAGCCATACGGTAGACACCACGGTAAAGGCAGGCTCATGTTTATTCCAAGTCGTCTCAACGCGTGGATCCTTCGCGGAAAATTCGCCGGAAGAATCTTCGCCATGCTCATCAAGCCATAACTGAACAAAGGGCACTGCAGCAAGAATATCACGGCCAATAAACGTAAAGGGCAAATCAAATACAAGTTGCCCCTCCGAGCTAGGCTCGGGCAACTGCCAGGTGATATTCTCTGAAGGTGCGGCTGCGCGAGCTGCGTGATAGGCAGGCACGAAGCTTGACACGATGACCACCGCGATCAGCGTCAGGCTCACGTAAATAGCACTGCGACTTGAAAAGTTCATCGTCAGGCCCAGAAAATTATCACCTAGATGAGATATCCATTGCAAAGACAACGCCAATATGTACCCACCAACCACGCCGATGATGGCATAAACAATACTCTCAGCCAGGAAAAGAAAGAATACATGTCGAGGCGATAACCCTACGGCAGAATAGATCGCAATTTCTTGTTTTCTTTCATAAACACTTCCCAACATGGTGTTGAATACAATGAAAGCACCCACGATCAGTGGGATAACAATGTCTACATAACCGTGCAGCCCTACCGATCGCAGACGCGCACCAAAAAATGCTATTCCATCGAGCGTGTAGCGTACAAAGGTCGGCGTACGATCCAGGACCTGATCAATAACTTGGCGCATCGCCCCATAGGTTTGATCCTTGAACACCACCGCCGCCGAGGTGAACACCCCGTCGATATTTGTACTTGGTGAACCTGCCACCGGCACCGGGCCAAGGGGCAGAAGGATGGTTTCAGCACCGCGCAGATGAGGCAACCCCTCTGTACTGCCGACGCCTGCACCCTGTGAAAATTGCTGCGCTTGCTGCTGCCTGCGCTTCAGTGCCTGGCTGGAACCGCCCTGGCGAAAATCCAGGGGCGTAATACGTTCACGATCAGCATCACGAATCGCATCAAGTTTCTCGCTATCGAACACACCGTAAACAGCCAGGCGATTACCCCTGTAATGAACGAACACGTTCTGCTGCACGATCATGAGCGGATCAAGCCCCAGTTCGCGAACCGTGATATCCGAGAGATAGCAGAAACCCGATTCTCCATCCCTAAACCACCGCCCCCCCACCCCTGGCTCTAGGGGAACAAGAACCTGGTGCAGCAAGGTCACCTCAGACTCACCACTTCGGATGTACAGTTCGCCCTGCACCTTCGCATGGCGCGGAGGGCCGTTTTCTGGTTGATAACGCACGGGCATGTCCTGTGCGGGTGACGCATACCTTGGCACAAACTCACCTACATCTGCATACTGAACTCCAAGCGCCTCGATATTGCCCTCTTCACGCAGAATCAGACCGTTATATGTCGCAGAGCCGATCGCAATCTGCTTTTCTTTAAGCTGTGGGCGGGGAGCAGTAAAACTAACCAGGCAAAAGCTCAATAACACGAGTGTCAGCAACGTACACGCTGTACGCACAGGTCGTTTTCGCATGTTGTTGATACCCAGGTTGAATGCCGCGCCAGAGGTGCTGAGTTGAGAATCCTCCAGGCCCTCGGTTACGGCGCCGCTACTGGCCCGTCGCAAGGAGCGCATCTTCTCAATGAACTTACCCAGGACAAATCCAAGAATCAGAAGGCAAAGAATGAAGATAATAAAACCAACCAAGATCACCAGAGAGGACGTGACCAGGTCATATGCCGGATGCGTAAGCCGAATGATGCCGAAGACCACCAGGAACAGGCCGAGAATACCGGCAATACGGGCACGGATATCAGAAAAGCCAAATACAAGACGTTCGGCAAAAAATGAGAATGGCACAATGAGTGACATGTACATAAGAATGCCGATAACCGCATCAAACACGGCCATCTTGACGGCTGGATATGCACGTTGCGAAATGGCGGCCGAGACATTCACATGACGATATGCCTCTGAAACACGCTGTTTATGCTTTGCGGAAATTGCACGCTCTAATGCCTTTTCTGCACGATGTGCCAGGTCAAGGGTAACCGGATCCGCCACGCCAGTTCGTTTCTGGCTTGCAAGACGCTGGTGATTCGACAGCGCCAGGCTTGTCGCCATATCCATCTCCTGGAAAACAGCGCGTCGATCGCGACCGGCAAGATATCCCCGTGACCAGAAACTGGCGTGGTTACGGTTTGCCCATGAATCCTCTGAGGAATTGAGCATGAAACCCGCAGTACTGCGACCCGGGTTACCCACCCATTTATATTGCCTTGAACCCCAAAGTGGCATGTCCTTCAACACCAGGTAAAACCGATCTCCCGGGGAAACAAATGCGGTCGAACCCTGTTCCCACGCCTCGGTGATCGAGAACTGTGCCGGTGCCGTGCGAAACCGGGCATCAAGCAGTTCAAATGTCATTGGACGCCCGTCGGGACCAAGTGCGCGGTAGACATCAAAGGGTGTCAACCGCGCCAGCACAACCATCACCTTGTGTTCCGGTTCACGGTAGAAGTTGTGATCATCCTGGAAAGTGGTGATAAACCTGGCGCCTTCCGGTCCCCGATCCTTTGCGCCGGTGATCTGGCCGGTATGCTCATCGATCGAATAGGCTTCGACGAACCCATGTTGTCTTAATCGAACTGCGGGGATTCTAAAGCGACCGTCACGTGATTTGTTAATGGTGGTGGTTGCCCTTCCCTGACCGCCGCCGAAGACAACCAGTGCGCCGGGAACTCGCTGATTGGGTAGCAGGCTGTTGGCCGCACCTGTCATGACCACTTCGCCATGCACGCTGGACAACCACTCAATGACACCGCTGGCATCTTGACCTGCCTGTTCCATCTGTTCGCCACCAGCAGCAAGTTGTGCGACCAGGCCGCTGATCAGTTGTGTCTTGTCGGTCACTGAGGAAATGTCGACTGACTGGTCGAAAGGAGTCTGATAGTTGTCCTGATAGGCAATGCCATTAAAAAAGAAAATCGCATGGCGCGAAGTATAAAGAATGCCACCGCCGATACCGCCTGCAAGATCTGACTCAAGCTCCCTGGCAGGATGCCTGCGAAGTGCCAGCAAGACTGTTCTATTACCGGCTGACTTCTCGGCTTGATCTAAGAAGAAAGTACTGGCCCGAAGCTTGTCATCATCTACAGGTAGATCACGGTAGCCCAACCATGCAGTTGTGATCGCCTGCAGTGTCGGCTTCAGATTATTTCCTAAAATCGTATCCGTGGCCAAGCCCAATGGCCCGGTGGAACTATCATGCAACGGGAAAAAATAATAGGTATTCTTCCATTTACCAAGCAGACGTCCGACGGCGATGCTGTCGCGGATATACCGACACGAATCATCTGCATGATTAGATGCTTTTTGCAGCGCCCCGTTCATCAGTTCACGAGCCTGGGCGTCATCCAGCACGTCATGGAAGATCCTTTTAACCGCCACCAAGTCAGCTGACGCCGCCACCGCTGTTCGTTTTGCCATGCGCATGGCCCGGTGGTGATCCTCGAAAACACTGCCCTCTGAGGGCTGGTCAGCCTGCGACCATCGAACCCGAGCGAGTTCTGCATTCAGCTTGGCCCTGACAACGTGTTCATTGAGCAGGTTGGCAATGGTCTGGGAAAATGAAGAACGGGCCGGTTGGCCATATTGCCGCCAAAGTGCCGCTTCACCAGTAGCATCGAGTTTCCAATAGTCTTGCGAATCATAAGCTTGAATTGCAGCTTCCAGACCCTGCTTGCGATCTATGGCCTCAGCAAGCCGCCGATGCGCACGTATCAGGTTGGGCTCGTTCCGGGTCCGACTCCCGACCGCATCAAGGACGCGTCGGATTCCTTCCGAGCCGGAATACCGACCCGAAATTGCACCGAATATGACGGTCCGTGACAGACCTTCTTGCTGTGCCTGCAATGCTCTCGCGATGCCAAGCATACTGGTCACCGTGCAGGCGTCCTGAAAACCCGGCGCCCGAGCGGGAACCGTGGACCATGCATCCGTATGGGACAATACGATCAATGCTTCTTCGCTTTGATCCGATGGATGCAATACTCCAAAGACATTTCGCGCTTCACGAATCTGCCAATCAACCCGCGCCGTTAACCGCACCCGCTTGTCAACAACCTGATCGGGTGGTCCGGTCAGCAGGAACCGGGGTAGATTGGCTGGAAATTTCAGATGCTTATCGTTGTATACCGCCGGATCATCCGATTCGGCGAACAGGATGGCCGTTGCACCCAGTTTGGCAGCGTCCAGCCACCTTACATCCTGGCCCATCGTCACCAAGGCAATGTTGCCCTCGATTTGCTTGCCATCCAGTTCCGCCAGGGACCCACCGCCCACATCAACCACCTGGCCAACGATGCCTTCGGCGGGTGTGGTACAAGTGCGTACGAAGTTTGGCCAAAAGGGCGTGATGGAAACACCCGGCAACTCCTGGTTATGAAGATCCGTGATCCGGCACCATCGTGTGACCGGTATGGTGACCGGATAAGATTGGATGACCGTCTCAAGACCGAGCCGATGAAATTCATTTTCGACAAATTTCGAAACTTCCCGCTCACTGGAAGTCCCGGCAAGGCGAGACGGCGCCTCGGTCACTTTCGCATGGATGGTGGCCAATTCCCCGGTCTTGATCGATTCAAACAATGCATGGAAATCGATCCGACCGCTTAACTCTCTCTGGCTGGCAGTCACCATGACGACTGATATGTCGGCCTGGGTCCCTACGAGCAAACCCACGGACACCACGACGGAGAGAATGAGGACGATCAGCAGGCACGCAAAACGAATCATCTATTCCTACCGGGTTCTACGGCCGGGACCGGGGCCGTGGGGTTCAGCTTATGGAACTTCGCCTTCTTACCTGATCATCCTAATCGATTTACTGCAACAGCATGTAGTCCCGCAGACATAACGGTAGCCAGCGGGGCTATTGATAGCTATACGTTTGATGTGATGATTGCGGTACCTGACTCATATAGGCGAAGTTTATGGTTGACAGACAACCGCCGCCAACCAAGCAGGTGCTGGCGTAAAAGTCGAACAAAATGATTGTTGGTTCTGCGCCATGAGGTTGGACTACCGGTTAATAACTGGATGTCAGCACTGACTTGATAAACTGTCGGGTCGGCTGACGGGCGGACCGTCACACCCACCTTCTGGCTCACTCCCAGGTCATAGGGACGTAACCAGACGGTTGACGTTACAGTAAATGCAGGTCCCTGTCCGTCCCACACCACATCAACGGACGGCGTGTCGGCGGTAAATTCACCCGACGAATCCTCCCCGTATTCATCAAACCACGACCGGACAAAGGGTAGCGCCGCCAGAACATCGCGTCCAATGAAGGTAAACGGCAGATCGAAGTTGATTTTCCCTGTGCCGGTGGATGCGGGCAGTTGCCACCCAATGCGTTCCGATGGCGCGGCCGCACGAGCGGCATAGTAAGCCGGCCAGAAAGTTGAAATGATCACAACAGACATAAGCGTAATACTGACATAGATTGCACTTCGACTTGAGTAGTTCACCGTGAGACCCAGGAAGTCGCCACCGGTATGCGAAACCCACTGAAGCACCAGGGCAAGTAAATAGCCACTGACCACACCAATCACCGCGTACACGATGCTCTCGGCCAAGAATAGAAAGAAGACATGCCGAGGAGATAATCCGACTGCCGAATAAATAGCGATTTCATTTTTTCTTTCATACACATTGCCCAGCATGGTGTTGAAAACGATAAAGGATGCAACAAGCAGCGGGACAACCACATCCACAAACCCGTCCAATCCCACCACGCGCAACCGTGCACCAAAGAAGGCAAGGCCATCAATTGCATAACGAACGAACGTCGGTGTACGGTCAAGCATCTGACCTATCCACTCTCGCATCGACCCGTATGACTGGTTGTCAAAACGAACCACGGCAGAGGTGAATGACCCATCGATGGTGGTCACAATGGAATGTTGGTTTGGTATTTCACCAAGCGGAAGAATGATGATTTCTTCCGCCCTCAGGTGATTTACCACAAAGATGGCAGCAGTTCCCGCACCACCGGAAAATTGTTCGGCCTGCTGTTTCATCCGCACATGGGATTGATGCAACCCCCCTTTTCTCCGCAGATCACGCGGCGTGATTCTCTCGTGGTCAGGATCACGGATGGCGTCGACCTTTTCGCTATCGAACACGCCAAAAACCGCCAGACGCTGGCCCCTGAATTGGACATGGATGTCTTGTGTGGCAAGATCTGCAGGGTCGATCCCCAGTTCGCCCGCAGTTGTCTGCGACAAATAGCACAGGTCCGTTTGACCGTCGGCAAACCATTTACCACCCTGCAGTAATGTCTTATCGATTCCCGTCACGGTTGCTTCGCTGCTTCGGATGTATAAACGTCCTTGCAGATAGGCTTTTCGAGGGGCGCCCACGGGCGGCTCATATCGAATCGGCTCATCCCTTTTCTCGCGGGCAAACCGGGGTATGAAATCACCAGCATTGAAATACTGGGCCTTCATTGCCTCCAGATCCGCTTCATCACGCAACACAATACCGTTGTAGGCCGCAGGACCGATGGCAATGTGTTTCTCCTTGAGTTGCGGTCGTGGCGCCGTGAAACATACAAGGCAAAAACTGATCAATGCCAGGGTGATCACCGTGAATGCGGTGCGCACCTTGCGCTTTCGCATGTTATTGATACCAAGTGTAAACGCAGCCCCTGCGGCACCCATTTGTGACTCATTGAGCCCGGCTTGCGAAGTTACCGCACCGGTTCGCCGCCACGAACGAATCTGTTCCGTGAATTTCCCAAACAGGAAGCCAAGCATCAGAAGGCACAGGATGAATATTAGGAAGCCCACCAGGATCATGGTTGATGAGGAAATCAATGCATAGGCCGGATGGGTCCATCGAATGATTCCAAACGCAAATAGAAATACAACAACGACCCCGACCAACCGTATGCGAATGTCGGAAAACCCACAGAGAAGACGCTCAGCAAGATATGAATAGGGGACGATGAGCAATAAATACAAGAGTATCCCACCCACTGCGTCGAATACCGCGATTCGTACCTGTGGATAAGTCCGACCGGAAACCGCTGCTGACGCACTTAGGCTCTGGTATGCCCGTGAATACTGTTGCTGCTCAAGTCTGTCCAGACCCTGTTCTAAATGAGATTCAGCTCGTTGGGCCAGTTCCACGGTGACGGGATCAGCAACCCCCGCCTGGATCTGTGCATCCAGGCGAACTTTGTTTGCCATAGCAAGGCTTAACGCCGCATCCTTGTCCTGAAACACAGACCGTTGGTCGATACCAGCAAGATAACCATCTGCCCAAAATCCAGACGAGGCCTGCTGCTGCCAGGTTGATTCACGCGACCGGAGCATAAATCCCCTCGTCTCCAAACCCGTTTTACCAACCCGCTTAAAAGGCGCACCACCTCTACGTGGAAGGTCTTTAAAAACAATGTAGAAGCGGTCGCCAGGCTTGACGAAAACGGTTGCACCCTGCTCCCAGGCTTCCGTTACTGAAAATTCCTGTAGCGGAGTGCGAAAACGGGCATCGAGCAACTCAACAGTAACCGGTTGGCCGTCCGGACCCAACGTGCGATAGATGTCAAAAGGTGCAAGACGAGAGATGACAATGGTCATCTCATTCTCAGGCTTTTGATAGAACCTGTGCTTGTCGTAAAAGGTGGTTGGAAACCGAAGGCCTGCCGGGCCCAGATCCTTGGCCCCGGTGATCTGGCCGGTACGTTCGTCTACCGTGTAGGCTTCGGTGTATGGGAATGAACCTGCCGAGACCGCGGGGATGCGAAATCTTCCATCGGTTGACTTTTGAATGATGGCCCCCCGACGCATGATGTCATAGTTCGGGATACCACCCTTGCCACCACCGCCACCAAACAGGACCAATGCATTGCTTACACGTCGACTGGGCAACAAGGAATTACCACCACCTGTCGTAACCACCTCACCTTGCACGTCGGCAAACCATTCCACAATGCCAGACGCATCCTGACCCGCACGCCCCATGGCGATGGCCCCGGATGCCAGTTGGGCCATAATACCTGCCATCAGCTGTGTCTTGGCTGTGACTGAATCAATGTCCATGAACTGGTCAAGTGGAGTCTGGTAGGAATCCTGGTAGGACAACCCGTTAAAGAAAAACAGAGCGTGGCGGGCGCGAGCCATAATGCCCCCGCTGCCAACAGCTAAATCAGGTGCTACATAACGGCCAGGATTTCGACGCAGCCTTAGTAAAGTCGGCTGGCTGCCACCTTCTCGTCTACCCTGATCGAGTACAAATTCCTTTTCACGAAGACGGGGATCTTCATCAGAAAAATGATGATGACGCAACCAGGCGCCGGTAATGGCACTGATTGTAGGTCTTAAATTCTTGCCAAGGGTGGTGTCACTGGCCACCCCCAGTGGTCCGGTGGAACTATCGTGCAAAGGAAAGATGTAATACGTATTCTTCCACTTACCGAGCGTATTCGCCACGCGAATACTGTCATGTTCATAGCGGTATGCGGCTTGGGCGTCATCAAGTGATTTCTGTAGTGCATCACGTGACAGCTCACGTGTTTGAGCGGCATCAAGGACATCATTGAACAGCTTTTTGAGCCCAACCAGATCAGCAGATGCAGCTGCTCGCGCCCGCTTGAGCTGTTGCATGGCATCCTGAAAGTCATTATAGAACGACCCTTCAACAGGCCGCTTATGTTTTGACCACTGAACCCGGGCCTGTGCAGCACGATCAATGGCCTCGTTGACATGTTGGTTCAAAAGTCCCTCAACGGTTGATGCAAGTACATCGCGAACAGACTGTCCGAACTGACGCCACAGCCGCGCCTCATCCGTCGCCTTAAGCGACCAATAGTCAACCGAGTCAAATGCGACGATCGCATCCTCAACCAGTTTTCTTCGCTGTTGCGCGGCGGCAAGGCGACGTTGTATACGGAAAAGATTGGGCTCGAATCGTGATCGACTGCCAACTGCATCAAGTAATCGGCGAAGTCCTTCAGACGCGCAGTAACGCCCGGAAAGCGAGGCGAAGATCACGGTCCGTGACAGACCTGCACGTTGATCTGCCAGTGCTCGGGCAATCCCGATCATGCTGGTCAGTGTGCACGCGTCCTGGTAACCAGGTGCGTGGTCAGGCACCAAGGACCAGGAATCCGTGTGTGATACGACCACCAATGCCTCTTCACTTGGTGTCGGGGGGCTTAATATCCCAAAAACATTACGAGCTTCCCGGACTTCCCAGTCAACGCGTGCAGACAGCCGCACTGTCTTGCCAACAATACTTTGCGCCGAACCGGCAAGAAGAAACCGCGGCAAATTGGCGGGAAAGAGAAGAGCTTTATCGTTGTAGACCTTGGGGTCATCCGAAGCAACAAATAAAATTGCTGCTGCACCAAGTTTGGCCGCATCCAGCCACGCCATTCCCTCGGTCATGGTGACCAGGGCAATCTTACCCGCAACTTGTTTACCATCCAGGTCAAGAAGAGAGCCCCGTCCGACATCAACCACTTCACCGATGATTCCTTCCGGTGGCGTTGTGCAGGTACGTACAAGGTTGGGCCAAAAAGGTGAAATCGTCAGACCTGGCAGAACCTGGCCGTTCTCATCAGTGATCCGACACCATTTTGTTACGGGCACAGTAACCGGATAGGACTGGACAAAGGTTTCCAGTCCAAGTCCTGCCAGTTCATCCTTTACAAGCTTGGAGGCAAACTGTTCGCCAGAGGTTCCTGCAAGGCGAGTCGGCGCCGCCGTGGCACTGGCGTGCAGATCCGCCATTTCTCCAGTTTTGATTGATTCGAATAATGCATTGAAATCAATTCGGCCACTTAACTCACCCTGCCCGGCTGTCGCTTTGACCACAGGAATCTGGTCCTGTGCCTGGAGAAGAATAAAACACGCCGCCGTACCGGAAATGATCAGGGTAGACAGCAGAAATAAAACGCGATTCATATATGGTTGCCAGGCTGGGACAATGCTCATCAAGTCACATCGGCGATTGTACTAAATGAATCCGCCGATCGGACCTGGCGCGGATATTATCCACCTTCAACACCCCACTACCAGTTACTGGCTCTTATCGAATCGACCAAGGATCCGAAGAAACATGCGTCAACGCCTTGCCGACCATCTTTAGCTGACATTGAGCAAATCATTTGCGCCCAATGGCTATAAAGTGCAACCGATTACAGTTCCACATTGTCATGACGATTAATGGTGAACAGCCTGATTGCCAAGGTGCAATCAACATCGAGACGCGAACCAACATCCCGAGGCCTTGATTACATCGGTGGTGGACTGATGATGGATAGAACAATATCTGACCGCTTGCTTATGACCGGCGCCGGAGAACGGCGACAGCGCCAATTCCCAATAGCAGCCCCGTGGCTGGCTCGGGAATAAATGATTCGGCAAGCGTGTAATCAACTGATTCGAGTACCGATTGAACACCGGCAGAACCTGAACCAAACACGGCAAACCGGGTTCCGACCGTGTGCGGCTCAGAGATGCCGACACTGTCAATAAACTCACCAAAACCCACGAGCCCTGTCTGCAATGCGGCTTCATCATCATCCCATACCGCCATGTGAGGGGCGACGGTCGGACGAACCCGCCATCCTTCATTGCCCTGGAGTGGTCCTTTCCTGGCCACCCAGGTTGAAAAGGTGTTGCCTTCACGCTTGACACGTAAAGCAAGCGGTTTAACCAAGGTATTGTCGTCACCCTTGGTCCAATGTTGGGCTTTACCGTTTGTACCGGAGCCGGGAAAAACCTCATGGCCTTGACCGCCAACGACTTTAATCGTTTGTATGGCACCGAAAGCGTAACCGGGAAAAATCATCGTGCGATAGTAGTTGTCAGGATCCTGGTACCCGTAAACAAGGCCTATGGCGTCGCCGCCGAACATCGGCTGCGAACCTGCAAAGGAGACGGCAATATCGAAATCACCCACAACACCGACGCTGTCAGCAGTGAGCTGGGTGTAAAAAACGTCATTCTTCTTGATCTCAATGACCGGATCACCATTTGGATTTTCAATCACGTCCTCTGGGTTACCGGTCTGGACCGTCCATCTATTTCCCAGTCCGTTCGCAAAATTGTCGACAAAACCCGCGAATACAGGTGATGCACCAATCAATAATGCAGAAAAAGTAAGAATACAGGTAGTGCTCGTCCCAAACGATGGCATAACATCCTCCTCAATCAAGTGCTTCATTCTATAAGTTGATTTGTGGTGCTTAACCTCCAACTGGCATACTTTTCCCAACTGCCAGCGACCTATAATGTACAGGCAACCTGACATCTAAACAACTCGGAAACAGCAATTCCGTCTAAAATAGAGCCTTTTGATGGCAACCCCAAACGACAAACCACTGCCCAAATCCCCCCAGATTACCAAATCCAAGCTCATCTATGCCCAGCGAAGAACCAAACCATCATTATATTAGTGTTTGAATTGCAAAATTATCATTTGGACCATCTGCCATGACCACACCTACCTGCCCACCCCTGTCACGACGCGTGACATACGCTGACGACCCGTCAAGCATTGCGATCACCATCTTTCCGCCCGAAGTTACCACACAGGATCTGCAGGGATTTGTGGACCAACTCGCCGCAGGAGGAGTTGATGCGTATGCCAAGGATGTCTTTTCGACTGGCGTCAGTGTCTACTGGAACAGTTCGCTGACTGACTACGACCCAAGACCACATCACAAAAAGTTCTTGAAGCTCATCAACAGCGGTGTTGAACCGCTGAATGTTTACATTGACCGCTGCCACCAACACGGCATGGCGTTTCTCGCCAGCTTTCGCATGAATGATCAACATTGGATCAGTCCAGCTTGGAAAAACCATCCCGAATGGCAGTTGCCGCGTGGAGGAATGTCGCGTGAAGGGATGTTTGATTATCAACAAACAGGTGTGCAGGAGTGGATGCTGAGCCTGATGACTGAAATGGTAGAACGTTTTGACATTGACGGCCTGGAACTGGATTGGCTACGGGCACTGCCTGTCTTTGAACAGTTTCCTGCCACTCCCGCATCAGTTGACAAGATGACAGATTTTATCCGGCAGATTAAAGAACTTCTGGTTCAACGGGAAACGGCATTGGGTCATAGCCTACCCCTTGGCGTGCGGGTTCCTACCAAATTCAAGGAATGCCTCGCCTTTGGCCTGGACGTAAAAACATGGATCGAGGAAGGGTTGATTGACCGGGTGACACCAACCGATGCGGTCTATTGTAATTTTCAAGCCAGGTATATGGAGGACTTTGGATCGGTGACCAGTGGTCGCGATTGCATGCTCTGCCCCAGCATCATGCCAATTTTTGATCGGGGGGTTCAATACTATAGCAGGGGATTGATGACCCTCGATAATTACCGTGCACTTGCACACAGTTTCTACCAGCAGGGTGCCGACGGCCTGAATATCTTCAACTTTCAGTATCACTGGCGCGATGGAAAGCCCGGGTCGGATGATTCCTATCCAACTGTTTTTTCCCACTTACAGCAACTGCGTGAACCCAATGAAGTTGCCGGGCAAGATCGCCAGTACCTCTTCTACCCCATGTGGCATGGCCCGTGGTTGGGATTCGACAAGAACTACCAGTTACAGATCCCACCGGAGATCGGTTCGAGGGGTGACTTTGGGTTCCGGTTATTTGAATCTGGAACCTCAGAAAACGCAAAGTTCACCATGAAATTCGCCGCGATCAGTAAACAGAAGACAAAGGAAAAACCCACCAGTTCTATGATCAGGCCGCATGAACCACTTGTGGTCGCGTTGGAAATCAACGGGAATCCCGTCCCGGGCGAAGAGGTCATCGTGTCAATGTATGGCGACTGCGGGGCAAGCTATGAATTTGATGTCAACCCTCAGTGGCTGAGGGTTGGCGACAACAAATTAACCGTAATATTATTGAAAGATCACGCGGTCTTGGGTCACATTACGATCAAAAATATTGAACTCGATGTAACGATGGGGTAGGGCCTTGCGGCTTCGGGGCTGAGTCCGCAAAACCATCAAGCTTTCTAGGCCCCTCGCCGAGCTTGGCGACGGCGATTGGTTTCTTCGCGTACCCGCTTACGTAGGCGAATAGATTTCGGGGTAATCTCCACCAGTTCATCATCCTGTATGTATTCAAGACATGCTTCCAGTGACATTTCCCGTGCGGGCCGTACATGAGCCGTGTCATCCTTTCCTGCAGCGCGAATGTTGGTGTGCTTTTTGGTTCGGGTGATATTCACCGTGATATCATTGTCCTTGCAGTGCTCACCCACAACCTGCCCTTCATAGACCTGGTCGCCTGGTTTGATGAAGAACAAACCCCGATCGTAAAGAGCATCTAGTGCGAAGGCGGTGACCTGCCCGGTTTCCGTTGCAACCATTACGCCAACATGGCGTTGGGGAATATCGCCCCGCATCGCGCTATATTCCAGAAACGTGTGGTGCATGATCGCACGACCCTGAGTGGCAGTTAACATTCGACTTCGCAATCCAATTAAACCCCGGGCAGGAACGGTAAACAACATATGCACATAGCCGTCTGACCCTGATCGGGTTTCCATCGAAATCATTTCCGCCCGGCGATCACCAATCAGTCCCATCACGGCACTCTGGGCATCGGTAGGACAATCAACCACCAGGGTTTCGATTGGCTCCTGGCGTTTACCATCAATTTCCTGAAAGATCACCTTTGGTTTACCGGCACATAGCTCGTAACCTTCACGACGCATGTTTTCCAGCAGGATACCCAGATGCATGATCCCGCGGCCGGAGAGTCGAAACTCATCCGAGGTGGAACCTGACGCAACCCGTAAGGCCACGTTGCTTTGTAACTCCTTATCGAGTCGATCGCCAATCTGACGATTGGTCACATACTGACCCTCACGACCACTGAACGGTCCATCGTTCACACAAATGGTCAGATCAATCGTTGGCTCCTCCACCACAATCCCTTGCAGGGGTTGCCCCTGATCGCTGCACGCGATGGTATCCCCGATATGGATAGGGTCGATCCCAACCACTGCGCAAATATCACCTGATTCAACCACGGAACAGCGATGACGATCCAACCCTTCAAACTGGTACAGATGTAAGACCCGTTGTTGCGTCCGCTGCCCGTCGCCGTCATATACGGCCACCATCTGACCTTCAGTCATTCGCCCATGCATCACCCGTCCCACGCCTATCCGGCCGGTATAGTCCGAGTATTCTAGAGTGGTGACCAGCATTTGAAGCGGTGCTTCAATCTCACCCTGGGGCGGGGGGACGTGCTTGATAATGGTTTCGAACATCGGCCGCAGATCGTCTGATGGATGATCGGGGTCAGTCGTTGCCCAACCATATTTCGCCGATGCAAAGACAACCGGAAAATCTAATGCTTCATCGTTGGCATCAAGTTCCACGAGCAGATCGAATACCTCATTAACAACCTCGTGGACACGAGCATCCACCCGGTCAACCTTGTTGACCACCAGAATTGGCCGAAGCCCGTGCTCAAGTGCCTTATTCAAAACGAAGCGTGTTTGAGGCATGGGCCCTTCAAATGCATCGACAAGCAACAATGCACCGTCGGCCATCATGAGTACACGCTCAACTTCACCACCGAAATCTGCGTGCCCTGGCGTATCAATGATATTGATTTTGTAGGTCTGCCCATCGGGTCCGGCATAGGTAATCGCACAATTCTTGCTAAAGATGGTGATGCCCCGTTCCCGCTCTAGATCATTGGAGTCCATGATCAAGCCGAGTTGCCCCCCCGCCCGTTTATCGAGATCTTCACGCCGAAACATGCCCGATTGATACAGCAGCTTGTCCACGAGCGTGGTCTTGCCGTGGTCCACGTGGGCGATGATCGCGATGTTTCGCCGATTCGAGTGATTCATGGGTGTTGGGCTATATCGGACCAATGGCCCGGATCGGGCTACCTTAGTCAACCGAGTTTCACTGGTGGCGTGGGATGGAATTTCCAGGACGGTGACGGACAAGGATTAACGGCAGGTTTTAATCATGATCATAGCGTCATTTTACATTCAGTAAATGGACGGATCATCTTATAGAATCAGCAATTCAGGAAAATGTTGTTCGGCCCAGTTCCGGGCAGAGTCGAGTTCATCTTGACTGTTGCTGAAATATGGGGCTCGTACACCCAAACCACAATGCATGTTGGGGTTGAGCATGGCATCAGTCTTATTGACGGCGGCATCGCTCTGCCCCCGCCATGTGGTCTTGACCTCAAGTTTAAACCGGTTGACCAGTTTTTGAATTCGTATCGCCTCAGTGAAATCACCATCTCGACACGCGTAGTACCAAACCAGTGCTAGGCGGGGATTGGTCACCGCCAACCACGAATACATACCGCGGGCCCCGCCAACGAAATTGGCGACGAACGCGTATTCAGCGCAGAAATGACTCATCTGCGAAACACAACGACAGATTTCTGTAAACCAAAGCGGCTCATCACGCGGCAGCTTGGTTCCTATCAAAGTGGGCACCCGGTCTTGCAACGTCAGGTAGTCCGCGGCTTCGAATGTCCTCTTTGCGTGCCCCGTGTTGTAGTGAACCAGGGGCACGTTACCACAAACGCGGGCCACATCTTCAAAGAATGTAAATGCCTCCTCAAGTTCAAGTTGAATGTAATACGGCAAAATAACCTGCACGGCTGAAGCACCCAATTCAACTGCATGTTCAGCACGACGAAGAAAGCCACGCGTATCCGTTGCCGCACAACAAATTTGTACCGGCACATCAACCTTGCCAGCTTCATCCAAAACGGCATCAACAAGCAGGCGAAATTCGGCATCATCCAATGCGAAGAACTCGCCAGACGATGCTGTTGTGTACAGACCATCGACTCCACTACCCACAAGGTAGGCGACATCATGGCGGAGAACCTGTATATCCAAATCCCCGTGATCATCCCAAGGTGTTGGCACCAAGGACCAAACACCCATCAGATTGTCTGCCGTCAGCTGTTTCATAAACATCTATAACTATCGACAATGGCCCATTAATATGCTATAATTAGCGAGCTAATTTAACATATTTTCATGCACTTTATGGGTGAATCATCTCGGTAATTGGGAGAATTACGGGAGAAAAGTCAATCATAGGATGCCCACAGCCACCAGCAAAAGGTGAGTAAGTGTGAGGTACGAGGATGAAAGCGTCAATACCCACACCTTCCCCAGATGCGCAATAATCGGAATAACACGCTTCAAGGAGAACGGCTAATGACAAGGATTCACACAGGAATAGTCAGCATTATTTCAGCGTGGCTGTTGGCAACAACAGTTCCGGTCCTTGGCGAAATTTCCGTGTTCCAGCACGGGGTGAACGGATACCAGGGCGGA
>CAUZIY010000056.1:0-17197 GCA_963579995.1 Phycisphaerae bacterium | reverse complement strand
CAAGAAGTCAAACACCACCTTGTGGATGTCTGCTGCACGCCTAGCGGATTTGGATCTGCAGTTGGTTCAAGTTGGTCTGCAGGCGCCGTCCCAAGTAGTCGCACGTTCAACGAGCAAGATTGATAACGTGGAGAATATCTTTCGTCGGACCTTGCCTCCGGGCCAATATCGAATCGAGGTGATCCGCCAGGATGAATCGCGTGAACCATGGGAATATGCCATTGCATGGCGATACAACCCCAAGGACTTACCGGTGACACGAGCAAGCCAGTAGTTCCCATAAGCATTTCGAATGTCATCATTTACAAACAGGCATTTGGCTAACTTCGACCAGGTTGCACATTCTTTGGAAAATAAGGCTAGGACTTGCATATTAATGTCGATTAGTTTAATGTATACTAGTTCCTTGCGAGTGGCGTGTGAAGGATGAATGGCACGCGTATCTTCCGCTGTCCCGCCTTTAAGTGGACGACCAATAGCCGAAAGTCAATCAACTTCAAAAGGGACGATTGAGCTTTCATTCCGAGGTTAGGGAGCAGCAGTCTCGTACGGATCTAAGCCATTTGGAATGCGGCGATCTAGTCGATTACTTATTTTGTAGCGGCCTTTCTCAACTTGTTCATGGATAGCCATGAATACATCGGGTGGCAGTTACGATTGCAAGCCGGTCAAGAAGGTAGCTTTTTTAGCCCAGCGGCAAGGCGCATCGCGCTCGCCGTGGTTGGTTCCTAACGGCATCATGAAACAACACACCGGGATACTCGAGATCTGGGAGAACGGTAGCGCCAGGCTTCGAACGCTTTGCGATACCCTTGTTGCATCGCCGCGTGATCCGATCGTATCGAAGGACTTGGTCGGTCGGTACGGCTTGCGCCCGGGTCTTGAGTTGGAAGTCAATCTTTCCAAGGGCAACCCGGGACATAACCATCGTTCCAAGAAGCAACCGCGTAATAGGAAAAAGCGGAAAAAGAATAGATCAAATCCCGTTGAAGCCGGTGCACCGGGTGTTCATGAGATTCTGGCCATTGACGGCCTGTCGCCTGAGGAATACAGCAAGCAGCCCCACTTCGAGGATTTAACAACGGTCGATCCTGAGCCAAGACTGACTCTCGAGTTTCCCGACTGCCCACCTGCGTGCCGCCTGATCGATATGTTCTGCCCGATTGGATACGGCACTCGTGGCATGATCGTATCACCACCGAAAGCAGGTAAGACGACATTGCTTCAGAACATTGCAGTTGCAGTCAGCAAGAACCATCCGGATGTTGAGGTGATCGCATTACTGGTCGATGAACGCCCCGAAGAGGTGACCGATTTTCGGCGTAATGTTCCATGTACCGTGTTGGCCAGTTCAAACGATCATGACGTTGAACGTCACGTCGGCCTGGCCGTGTTGGCCATAGAACGGGCCAAACGAATGGCTGAATCGGGTAGGGATGTCGTCATCCTGTTGGACTCACTGACCCGCGTGGGACGGGCATTCAACACGGCGCCGGGTTTGGCGAATTCAGGTCGCACGTTGACCGGTGGCATTGATTCAGGCGCTCTTGCAATTCCTAAGCAGTTGTTTGGAGCGGCACGTCGATTTGAAGAAGGCGGATCCCTCAGCATTCTTGCCACAGCCCTGATTGACACCGGCAGCCGTGGTGATCAGGTGATCTTTGAAGAGTTCAAGGGAACTGGCAATATGGAATTGATACTTGACCGCAAGGTTGCAGAGCAACGTGTCTTTCCTGCAATGGATATTGCCGCGTCAGGAACCAGAAAGGAACATTTGCTCATGAGCGCCCATGAGCTGGAAACCATCTCGGCTCTACGCCGTCGCCTCCTGAGCATGCAGCCAGCAACGCAATTGGAACAATTGCTTAAAGCCCTTGAACGCTTTAAGACCAATGCCGACCTCGTCGGCTCCCCGGGCGGATCGCCCCAGGCCACGGCAAAGGCCTAGGAATGATACAAAACGATGGCCACATCGATCATGTCGATGACCCGATGCATGTGGTGCATGTAGTTTCCAGCCTTGATCCGCGACATGGAGGCCCGGTGACCGCTCTTATGGGGCTCGTTGAGGCTCAGTGTCATGCAGGCTTAAAGGTCAGCGTGCTGGCCACCTGGAATACCGGCGATAACCTGGATTTGGTGGACCGGTTGCGGGACCTTCAGGTTGATATCGAGTTAATCGGCCCTTGTGCGGGGGCCATCAGGTGGCACCGGGATATCAGACCGACCGTGAAGCGAGCTCTTGATTCTGTTCAGGTCGTGCATATTCATGCCATCTGGGAAGATGTGCTTCATGTGGCTGCACGTCAAAGTCAACGCCACAACATTCCCTACCTGATCCGGCCGTGTGGGATGTTGGATCCGTGGTGCCTGGCACAAAGTAGGTTAAAAAAACGTTTGTATATGGCATTACGCCTGACGCGAAACCTTGATCACGCTGCAGCGATTCACTTCACCACGCAAGAGGAAAGCCGCCTTACGGAACCACTGCGGATCAAGGCCCCTTCCCTTGTTGAGCCCAATGGCATTGACCTGCAGGAATTTGGAAAGTTGCCTGATCCAGGCTGCTTCCGTCGCCAACTAAAAGACATTGGCGATCAGAAAATCGTTTTATTCTTATCCCGACTGCATCCTAAGAAGGGGCTGGAACTGCTTATTCCCGCTTTCAGGCAGGCCAACTTGCAGGATACCGTATTGGTGATTGCCGGACCTGCAGATTCCCCAGCCTATCTGCAGAAACTACAGTCACTGGTGGAAGCAAATGGATTGGAAGGCCGTGTAGAATTTGTCGGCATGCTGCATGGTCAAAGGCGGATTGAAGCGATGGTTGATGCAGACCTGTTCGTCCTGCCCAGCTATCAGGAAAATTTTGGAGTGGCAGTTGTTGAAGCGCTGGCAACGGGAACTGCGGTTTTAATATCTGATCAGGTGAATATCTGTTCGCAGGTGAGTGACGCCAAGGTTGGTGTTGTGGTGCCGGTGGATACGGCCAGCCTGGCCGATGGTCTGGCATTGCTGATGTCCGATGTGCAACTGCGTCGCAATGCTGAAAGCGGAGCCCGTGACTTCGTCTTTCGTTCATATGATTGGCAGCATATTGCCAAACGGTGGAAACAACATTATCTGCAGATAGCTGCTAAATCATGACCAAGTTTGGTTTAGGTCCAGGGCGATGTGCCCGATCGGAGCGAAGGCAAGCCGATAGTTAGTTATCGTAGGATGTTCGACCAGAGGCTCGTTGATGTTATCGGATCCTGTTGATGTGGCGATGATTTCAAGGTCATTGCCCCCCTACCGGGTATATGTCCACCGCCGAATTGTTGCGGGTATTCCCCAGATCAATCTCCATTCCTTGGTCACCCATGCCCTGCACCGGTGGGATTGTCCACCACCAACTGAGATCCGGCCCATGGAATTCGGGGACGAGGCTCCAGACCGCAACAAGATAACTCCCGGTACCCTGCTTCGTGATTGGCAGCGTGCCGGACGGATCATTGACTGGATCGGCAAGTCCAATATTCGTGCGGTGATCGTCGAAGGTTATTTTGATTTGGCAAGGTTACGGATTCTTCGCTGGTGCCATCGTACCGGACTGCCTTGTTTCCTGACTGGTGACAGTAATATACGGGGTGATACAGCCAAGTTTCCAAAAAGCTGGTTGAAACAAATCCTCGTCTCCCGGGTGGTCTCATGGGTGCAGGGAGTCATGCCATGCGGCACACTGGGGGAAGCCTATTTTCTTAAGTACGGTGCTGACCCGAAGCGAGTGTTTTACTATTCACGTGAGCCTGATTGTGAAATGATTCAGAAACTGCCGTCGGATGTGATTGCCAAGGCAAAAAAAGAGTTTGGATTACGCGATGACCACAGGCGGATCGTTTATTGTGGCCGACTGGTCCCGATTAAACGTGTTGATCTTGCGATTGATGCATTTGCAGCAATTGCCAGGGAGCGCCCGGAATGGGATCTGGTTGTGATTGGCGACGGGCAATGTGAAGGCGAACTTAAAAAGCGTGTTCCCAGTGACCTGAGTGATCGCGTCATTTGGACCGGTTTTATTGCCGATCCGCAATATATTGCGGCTATTTATCGTGCATCCGACATCCTTGTACTTCCAAGTGATTTCGAACCTTGGGCCCTGGTTATTCTTGAAGCCGCGGCAGCAGAAATGGCCATCATTTCCAGTTATGCCGTGGCTGCAGCCGCAGAGGTGGTCCGTGAGGGTGTCAATGGTGGAATATTTGCCGTCGGCGACCTTGACGGCCTTATCCAGCGGATGCGGACGGTCACTCAAGCTGACCGCATAGATGATATGAAAGCGGCCTCCGCTCAACTGCTAAATGATTGGCGGACACGGGCAGATCCCGTCGAAGCACTTCGTGAAGCCTTAAAGACCGTGGAGGTGCTGTGTCCTGATGACCCCGACACGCACCAGGCGCCGGAGTAATGGTTATAGGAAGTTACTCCGTCCAGAACGGCATTTTGCAAAGACCGGTGGGATCATGAAGTTTGATCGAATGTCCGACAATAATCGCAGGAAATCACCCACTGGGCAGCGGGAAACTAGGTCGCGTCTGATGCGATTGAACTGAGCCACATGAGCACATTAAAACTGTATCTCGACCTGGTACCGTGGTGGGCCATCATCCTGGCGGCGTTTGGTTACACGATAACCATCATCCTGCTGCCAAACCGGATTCGCATTCAGTGCGCCCTGGCGGTCATGGTCGTGTGGCTGATGTTTAATAAGTTGGCAGATCTTGGATTCGTTCAGGCACTAAGTAAGGCAACCGCCTTTGCCGTGTATTACGGTGTTGGTCTTGCTGCAGTGCTTCAACCAGGACCCAAGCGCCGTTTAAATCCCCTTGTTTTCATCTATCCAGTGATGGCGGTCATTGCCTTTTTGTATGTCATGACGGTGACCGATCGGGATGTGGCGTTGGTGATCCGATTCCAGTGGCTCGTTTTGGTGGTCTCAGCCATTTTGCTGATGCGCACGGTAACCGATCATGTGGGTTTGATGCGCGTGCTTACGGGTTTGATGCTCGGGTCGCTAATCGGGCTGTTGGTCCTGTTAAGTGCCTTGGTACTCAACCCGGCTGCAACTTATGCCCGCGGGCTGGGTCGGATCTTTCCGTACCAGGCCAATCCGAACCAGATTGGCCTCATGTTTTGCCTGAGTGTATTTATTTTTGGATACTTTGCGTTACGGGCATCGAATATTACGACCCGGTCACTGATGATTGCTTTTGGTGCGATCAGCTTCGGACTTGGCTTGTTGACCGGAAGCAGATCAGTTGTCGTGGTGATGGCCATCCCCCTGCTTCCACTGTTGACGGCCGCAACCCGCCGCCCGGTGTTGACAGTTTTGGCAATAGGTATTGCTTATGGGATTTTGTCCTGGGTACTGGGAATGGCTGAGGAGAGGCAACTGCAGCGCCTGCTAAGTCCCACCAGTGAAAGGTATGAACTTATTGGCCACTATATCGAGGTGATTAAGGACCGCCCCATATTCGGGTTGGCCAATACAAGTGGTCAATCTTCAAGTGGCCATGTAGGGTTGACCCACCCGCATAATGCCTATATCGAGATGCTCTATCTCGGCGGTTTGACCCTGGCCGTGCCGATGGGGTTGTTGGTTTGCGTGTCCTTGGGAGGCGCCTTTTATACCTGGCGTCACCGGCGCAAGTTGCCAACTGATCCGGTATTGATCAATTGTCTTGCCGCCTTCATGTTTGCGCTGTACTTTCACGGTTTTGTGAATGGGACCATATACTATCCGACTTATACATGGTCATTTGTCCATGTTTTCATGTCCTTGTTGTTTATTACACTGGGAATTGAAACATTTCGCTACGTTAAGGCGACCAAGGTGGCATAGCCTCCGGTCTGGTCTTAGGATTTGCCAGCCTGGAGTTTATTGGCCTGCTTGGGGCCGCCGATATGCAACGTGTTATAGGCGGTGCGGCTGGACTTGAATGGCGCGCCCGGCGCCCAGGCACCTTGGGTCATCATTGGATTCAGTGATCCTGTATGGGTCTGTCGCTTGCGGATGAAACGGGCCATACGTTTCTCTAGCATTTTGACGACATCAGGATTTTGCTGGGCAATATTTTCATTTTCGTCCGGGTCCTGGACCAGGTCATAGAGTTCCCGTTTGGGCATGTAATGAAAATCCGGCTCTAGGGCAATGATAAATTTCCACTGGGGTGTGCGCCAGCCATGCTTTCTCATCCATGTGCATTCGGTAATGTAGAATTCAGAGTCATAGTTGGCCGGTTTGCCGCCTATCAAGCCCGTAAGGGAACGTCCCTCAAACTGTCTGCGTGTTTTAATCCCGGCGAGTTCCAGGAGCGTAGGGACGAGATCCTTGTGCTGATTGAAGCCGTTGAGCCGTAGACCTGCCGGTATTCGTTGGGGATACCGGATGATCAGCGGCACATGCAGGGTGACATCGTAAAGTCCATGGTGATCAAACCAGCAACCATGGTCATACAACGTCTCTCCGTGATCGCCGTTAATGACCACGATCGTATTGTCCAAGATCTTCATCGCTTCAAGCTGGGTGAAAATCTGTTGCAGGCACGCGTCCATATACGCAACTGCGCCATCGTACTGGGCGATCACGTAGTCTTTATCGGTAATCCCCGGGGGCAGAAAACTAGCATGGAAGTCACGAAAAGGCTTGAAGTCAAATACGGGTTTCATTGACCTGTTGTGGCGATCGAATTCATTACCGTGATAAAACATCCGGTCGTATGGTGGCGGTGGCAGGTAGGGTGCGTGTGGATCCATGTGCCTTAGAAGCATGAGCCATGGTTTGCCTTCCCTGTGCAACTGTTCAATTTTTGGTTGGGCCACTTCATTGAGTCGTTCAGCCTTGTGCAGTGGTCGTTGGGACCATGTGCCCCAGACTTCATCGTGATTGAGGTACTCGTCAAAGCCGCGGGATGCTGCATTGCCGGTAAAGCCAACGCAGCAGGATGAATATCCATGCCGGCGTAGAATCTCAGGCAGTGTTTTGACCTTGGTCGTCATCCCGCCCTTATGTCGAAGCGCCACGACCTGGGTATCAAAGCAGTCGCAGCCGGTGAGCATCGATGCGTAGGCGGATGTGGTGGGGATGTGTGGGCTGTAGGTTTGCTGGAAAATCGTTCCCCCCAGGGAAAACCGATCAATATGCGGAGTGGTATGGCGAGAGTAGCCATAACAGCTCATGTGGTCTGCACGTAACGAGTCAATGGCAATCAGCAGAATATTTGGATGGCGGGCGTGGGGGTTTCTTCTACGTTTCGGCTTTTGCATGCCTGCTTCCCTGTCAATTCACCGCACACGCCTGCAGGCAGGCTTGCATATGACCACGGGACTCGCCGGCGATCGCAACGCATGATGCCAGGTCAAAGTCCTTGGCGCCGATGATTTCCAGGTTGACTGGACCATCATATTCAGCCTCATGCAGTCGGCGAATAAAACCGAGCAGGTCGATATCGCCACGTCCGTTGGCCTGCATGGGTGGTGAACCGGGTCCTTGTTGGCGACCTTTGCAGTCCCGGATATGAACATGCTTGATGCGACCCATGACGGCATCGAGGGCTTCAGTTGCATTTTCACCGGCTCGATGAATGTGGCTGGGGTCCATATCAAGACCGAAGGCGGGGCAATCAATCTCCTCCAGCATGCGCAATGTTGTGGGTGTGTCGTAAATTGCTGCGCCAACGTGGGCCTTGACGCATAGCATGACGCCATAGCTTGCCGCACGATCGGCCAGGTTCTGCAGGGATATGATTGATTCAGCCAGTGATTCTTCACTGCCGGCCTGGCCACCCGGACCACAATTGATGATTGGAATGCCAATCTCACAAGCTGCTTCGAACGCTCGGGTCATGGTGTCAACATCCTGTGAGGGTTGTTCCATTGCAGTGATCGGGATGTCATATTGTTCAGCCAGGGATTTGATCCTGGGTGCGAGTGTTTCCCATTGGTCCAGGACGAGATGTTCACTCATGGAATCGATGGCAGAGATTTCAAGTCCGTTATAACCCAGAAGAGAGGCGTATTTGAACGCCATCTCCATGTCATGCCCTCCGAACAGGACTGAATTAAAACCTAGTTTCATTTTCCATCAACCACCATGATCCGGTGCACGGGTGGCACACAGATTGATTGGTAAAGAAAGTTTAAAATCGAATTATATCAGGTCAGTTTAATTAAGGGTCATAAAGGCGTGAGCAGCCTAGAACAACGTGTAAATAAACGGGGCTGCCGGCCCGGCGGTTCCAAACAGAATCAATGCGCCCATGAGCAGTAGAACGAGGATGATTGGCGTAAGCCACCATTTCTTGTTGAAACGCAGAAAGTCCCATGTTTCTCTTATGATCCCCTGTTGAGACCGCTCGGCTTGCTTGGCGAAATCATCTTTGGGTTCCGATTGCACTTGATTGTCCGGTTGATTCATCAGATTGCTCCGGGGCTAGAACTGGCGAAAATATCTTTCGGTCTCGTCGGCCGTATCATGATCTATCCAATACGTGTCGGCCTGCCGATCAATACGCCGGTTCATGGGGTCATAGCTAAACAGTTTCATCAGGGCTCCGGTTGGCGTCATCACCAGATAATACACGAGCCCGAGGATGACATGTGAAATTGTCCAGCCGATTGGCTCGGCTGCCGTTATCAGGCATAGAAATACCCTTCCAGCAATTGATGGCAGGCACCACATGGCGATCGTCAAAAGAATTCCGATCCCCCATGCAATACATGCGACGACCATGAATACCTGGGTCTGTTCGGCGGCCTGTCCGGCAAGTCCAAACAGGGCCGGAAGAAGAAAGCCCTTCAGTTTCCGGGTGGGCGACAACTCCCGGTTCAATACCAGGGTGACCAGGACCGCTGCGGCCAGGACAAGGGCAACCATCGTCAAGGTTTCCGGTTTCCTGCTGATGATCAGCCCCAGCAAGCCGGAAAATACAAGGAAGATCCATGTGAAGATCTTGAGGTCTCGGGATGTTGGATTGATGTTTTCCATGATCACGGTGATGCCGTATTAATCCAGTTGAAACTCGGCCAGGTATTGATCGATCTCATGTTCAGTGGCGTTGGATTGGTCTTGCTTGCGGAGAACGAAATTCTCGAGCACGAGGATATCCATGTTGGTTGCCATGAAACAGCGATAAGCATGTTCAGGTGAGCAGACGATTGGCTCGCCGCGGACGTTGAAACTGGTATTGATAATGACAGGACTGCCGGTCTTTTCCTCGAAGGCCTGCAATAGCTTGTGGTATCGACCATGACGATGCGGGTCAACCGTTTGGATGCGGGCTGAATGGTCAACGTGGGTAATGGCGGGGATGGTTGATCGTATCCCCTTCAGCTTGTCCAGCCCCTGGGCCTGGTCATCTTCCACCGCTAGCTGGATGTTTTTATTGATATCAGCAACGAGAAGCATGTAAGGGCTATCTTCATTTGGCCTGGTGTTGAACAATTCATCAACACGATTACGCAGGACGGACGGGGCAAATGGGCGGAACGATTCGCGAAACTTGATTTTCAAGTTCATGGTTGATTGCATCTGGCGACTTCGGGCATCTCCAAGAATGCTACGACCTCCCAATGCCCGGGGCCCGAACTCCATGCGCCCCTGCAGCCAGCCGATGACCTGTTCATTGGCCAGTTCATCGGCCACGCATTTGCAAAGGGCCTGCTCGTCCTCGATGAAATCATACGTTGCCCCAATACCATCAAGGTAGTCCCTGATCTGTTCATTGGTATATCCTGGTCCTAGAAATGAACCGGACTGGGCATCGGGCTGTTCGGTCACGCGTTCGTTGTTTAACAATTGGTGCCAGATGAACATGGCTACGCCCAAGGCTCCTCCCGCATCACCCGCTGCCGGCTGAATCCAGATATTGTCGAACGGCCCTTCGCGCAGCAATCTGCCGTTACCGACACAATTCAGCGCTACACCACCAGCCAGGCAAAGATTTTCAAAACCCGTGACCTGGTGGGCATGCACGGCACATTGCAACATGATTTGTTCAGTGACCTTCTGGATTGACGCCGCCAGGTCCATCTCGCGTTCGGTTAGCGGTGATTCGGGTTTACGTGGTTTACCGCCAAACAACTGGTTGAACTTGGTTGAGGTCATCGTCAAGCCCTGGCAGTAATTGAAATAACTCATGTCCAGGCGAAACGAGCCGTCCTCTTTCAGATCGATCAACCGTTCCTGGATCAGGTCTTCATATTTTGGTTGGCCATAGGGTGCAAGACCCATCAGCTTGTATTCACCGGAATTCACACGAAATCCACAGAAGTAGGTAAATGCTGAATACAACAGGCCCAATGAATGTGGAAAGTTCATCTGCTTAACGAGTTTGATTTTGTTGTCCCGGCCATATCCGATCGTGCTCGTTGCCCACTCCCCCACACCGTCGAGCGTCAGGATTGCCGCTTGTTTGAATGGTGAGGGGAAAAAGGCACTGGCGGCATGGGAATCATGGTGCTCGGTAAAGACGATCCTCTTACGATATGCACCCCGAAGGCCTTTGCCTATTACCCGGGGAAGATGAAGTTTTTCCTGCATCCATAAGGGCATCGCCTTGGCGAAGGAAGCGAATCCCTGTGGTGCATAGGCAAGATATGTTTCGACTAGGCGTTCAAATTTAAGAAAAGGCTTATCATAAAATCCAACGTAGTCCAGTTGTTCGGGACTCAGCCCCGATTCTGCCAGGCAATAGTCAATGGCATTGGTGGGAAAACGATAATCATGTTTTTTTCGTGTGAAACGTTCCTCCTGCGCTGCCGCAACCACTTTTCCGTCAACGATCAAGGCTGCAGCCGAATCGTGATAGAAAGCTGAAATGCCAAGAATACAGGTCATGACGTATTTATCTTTGATAACAAGTGATTCTCGGACCCTTCCAGAGGGAACTGACTGCGCAATAGCCATTGACCGTATCGGCACCGGTTGATCAAAGGTCCACTATCACCCAGTTCAATGTGCGTAGTTCCCTATATGGGATCATTAAAACCGGATCGGCTTATTCATGTTCCGGTGACGAATCGGTGCCTTTGGTGCCGACTCCCGAGTACGCGAAAGGTCCAATAACAGGCCTGTTGGCATACACCAGATCCCCAAATGGTCATTTCCCAACCCCTGGTACCGGTCCATTTCCTGAAGGACCTTTCCTGGCGAGCAGAGAATATCAAAGTTGCTCGGTTTCAATGGGGTTTTCAAGCCAATGGGCCGCGATTCCCGGGCGTGTCAGGAAGAAGCAGGAGGTCAATGATTGTACGGGCCATTGTCGCGTGTATGCCTCGAGCCATTTTTGGCAGAAGCGTGGTGCTTTCGTTTGATCCATAAGTGCCCAGACACTACCACCAAATCCTGCACCAAAGGCCGAGGCGGCAATGGCTCCGAATTGCCGAGCGGCCCGGGCCAGCCAGGTGGTCTGTGGGATTTGGTTACCCAGTAATTCATCTGCCAACTGCTGTGATCGGTCAACCAATGCTCCGATGCCATCCAGCTCCCCCCGGGCCAACAACTGAGCTACCTTCGGAATAATCTCATTGTTCTCAGCCACGAACTGGTCAAATCGATCAAGTAGCGATTGGTTGCCGGTGGTTTGGGGGCTTGTTTGGATTAATCGGTCACGAATGGCTTTTGCACCACGCGTGGCAACCAGGCCACCAAGGGTGGGGCTGTCCTGGCTTCCCGGCGTTTTCCAAAGATCGACGATCTGGCTGGCCAGGTCTGAAGCATGGTTGTAGCGATCTCGAACAGCGCCGGTTTTTTGTGCATGGATACCACTGGAGGCAATCACAAAGACAAGTTGTTCCGGCAGATTGATGGTCTGATGTAATTGCACGGGGCAGAAGGAGTAGCGGCTTAAATGACCTGATTGAGCGCACAAAATGGCGGTATGATCTTCGCTGCCACCGAAAGTTCCTACACCGTGGTCACCCTGCAGGGTGCCAAAGCTTCGTCCGTTTTCAATGGTCGCAAGGTAGCTGGCAAGATCCTCATCGCCATCAATCTCCTGGATATATCGGGGATGGGTGTGCAACTGGTTGACCTTGGCCAGGACCAGGTAGATCAAGATGATCAGGGCACTTGAACTGCTCATGCCCGCTGCCGGAGGTAAATCACTGGCAAAGCTGATATCCGCCCCCTTTAATTCTTCGCCGAAATTACGCGCTAAGCGTCGTGCAACCGTCATGGGATAGTTTGACCAATGGTCCTGTTTGGATGCCAGGTTTGGATCGATCTCAAATTGCGACATCTGCCCACTGCCTGCATCGACAAGGCGGATCAACTTGTCATCACGAGCCCTGGCCACAGCGCAGATTCCCCGTTCAATAGTGCAGATAATGGTTTGCCCGCCGGCGTAGTCCGTATGCTTGCCAAGAAATTCGAGTCGACCAGGCACAAATAGCTTGTTGGGCAGTCTGCCATCGAAAGGTGCGTCTTCCGGTGGCAGGTCGGAACTAGCAGTCTCAAAAAGGTCAGCTTTCTTCACTGCACACTCAGCACTCATCCCAAGGCGGACAAAGTGTTCGGTCAGTCCATTACGAAAACCCGGTTTAGTCACAACTGTACCTTTGCCCCAGCAAGGCGTGCTTTGACGACTGGGATATCATCTGGATAGGACAGGTCGAGTACGGGGGATCTGCTTTTTAGGACGCGAAATTGGATTCCCAGGTGATCGATGGCGTATTGCACCGCATCGGTTATCTCCAATTCATCACGTGGGGACGGGGTTATATTGGCGCAGGCGGTAAAAATATCCGGTGTAAAGGACCATAGGTTCATACTGACCCATGGGCTTGATTCGAAGATCTGTGAACCTTGCGGTTTTTCGACAATACGCTGGAGATTTTCATCCGGCCCGATGACAACAGATGCAAATGCGGCAATTCGCGCGGTGGGGATATTGCTGCCGTCAACTAGGTGTTCACGGTCAAATGCCGTGAGCCCCGCCCCATTTAGCTGACGCAACTTGTCCAGTGCATCAACCGGATAGTAGTTGTCTGAATTGATTGCCAGGAAAGTATCGGAACCAACAAACGATTGAGCCGAGGCAACGGCATCGGCCGTTCCCCTGGGTTTATGTTGAATGGCGAATTCAATATGAAGCAGATCCGTGACGACTTGTCGGCCGTAGTAGTCTCGTAATGCATCATGTTCAGGTCCAATGACCAGGCAGACCTTGCGATAACCGGCGGCGGCAACATTACTCAGGACGTAATCAAGGAAGGGCCTGTCAAGTGGGATCAGTGCCTTAACTCCAGTTCTGACCACGGCCTGCTCCCGGCTGGCCAGGTTGCCTGTCTGATCGGACTGTCGCATTCTTGTCCCTAGCCCACGTGCAAGTACCACGACCTTCTCGGTTTTTCGTGATGTCCTGGCGGGGTGAGTGCTTGTCATATGATCCTGGGTTTATTTACGCGGTTGAAAGCGGCGGGTTTTCTAGAAGATTTCGCCATTTTTGCACGTATTTATCCAACCCCCAGATCTTCGGGGCTTGGACCGGTGTCAGATCCAATGGCCAATGGATGTCATGGCTATCCCAGTAAGGCAGCATGCCTGTACCAATTGCAGTCCCCTGGGCCTGGTGATTCAGGTAGCAGCGACCATGTGGTCTCAGTGCGGCCAGTAATCTGCAATACCAGAGATTATGAGCAAAACCACCATCGATAATCAGATCGCCGTCCGTTTCAAGCAGTTCCGTACTGTTCATCGTCATCATTGCCACATACAGGGTTGCACGGGCAAGAATTTGACCGGGGCGATGGACGTTTGGGCCCAGGGCCAGTCCCTTTCGATCAGTAAATGGGCCGCCGGTGGCGAATGTCGGCAACAAGAAAGCATCCTGTTCGACGATACTTGCCAGGTCATTTTCACCAAATTCGCGTTGCCCATTGCATTTGGAGGTAAGGATCTCGAATTCACGTCCACCCATCAGCCGGGCGGTGGGAAGCGGTTGGCCCAGGATGTTGACCAAAGCAAGTGTGTCATTGTTCGGCTCGAGTTGATCAAGAGCAAGCCGGGGGCTCATCATGATGATCCATGTGCCGGTGGAAATCAGGCTGAATGAGCGTTGATGACCACGCAGGTACAGGCAGTAGGCACCATTACTGTCATGGATGCCGCAATGAATACGACAGCTGAGCGGTAAATTAAAAGCCTCGGCCAGTTGTGGTTTGATTGTGCCCAGCGCTTCGGCGGCATGATGCACGGGTGGAAACTTGTCCTTCCAGCCCATCGTTTGGACCAACGTTGAGAAACATTGCTGGCCGGGATTCCATAGATGCGTATGACAGCCCAGGGATGTGACTTCACTTGCTGGCACGCCACAAAGGCGCCATGCCCAATACTGAGGATAGGTCAGGATGTACCGGGCGCGAGCAAACTGGCTGGGATGGTTCTTCTGTAGCCAGAAAAGCTGGCGCCCCAAGTTGAGTCCATCAGGGAAATCGGGCGATTGGGTCTCATTGAACGGTGGGATTATCGCCTCGAATTCTGTATCTGACGGGATGGTTGTTTCGTAATCAAGAATGGGTAATACAAGTTCGTCGTCATCAACCAGTGCGGCTGCAGCACCATGAGTGGTCGCAACCACGCTATTGATTTGATACTGCCTGGCCATCACCGCGATGGTTTGTTGGATCCAGTTCCAGATACGTTCGGTATCGATGTGCTGGTACGGCGGCCCGGATTTTGGCTCATTGTCCAGTTGGGATTCATCCAGGATGGATCCGGATCTGCTGACCACTAGCAGTTTTACGTGGGTCTTGCCAACATCAAGAACAGCGGTGGCACTTGCATCTGGGTTCGCGTGCATCGGTGAGCCTATATTTGAATGGTCGGCCCGGGGGCATAATCCGGCAGTTCAGGTTCGCCCAGTACGGATTTAAACCGTTGAGTGTCAATAATCAGACGTGAGGCAATCTCCAGGGCCTGCGTGTTGTTGAATGCGTCCGACAACGAGTCTCCAATAGTGAATGAGCCATGCCACTTGAGAATGGCAGCGGGACTCTTGGCCAATAGATCGGCCATTTGTTCAGCCAGGCGATCCCACATCATATAACCCTCGGCGCGGATGCAGAAGACTTCCTTGCCGAGGTAGTAAATGTTATTTTCATCAATCGGCCGCACGACATCGGTGTAATACGAGATCAGCGTTACGTAATAGGGATGAGCATGAATGACCGCCTTCGCATCGGTCTTGCGATAGATCGCCCGGTGCATATGAAGGGTGGCCGATGCTCCGGCTATTTGATCATCAAGATCTACCTCACCAACATGAAGGTCATGGCGTGTAAGCGCTTTCTTGGCGGACCTGTGGCCGGTAATTGCCAGTTGATTTCCATGGCGGACCGAGAAGTTGCCTCCCAGAAGGTGAACCAGTCCGGCCAGCACAAGTTTATCGCTGACTTCGGTCATTTCCGCGGCAATCTGGTCGAGATCCATGCTTACATCTCCACGTTGTGGGTTAGATCAGTTTCCCGGGGTTCATGATGCCGGTGGGATCTAATGCCTGCTTGATGCCTTCAAGAACACTTATTGCCTCACCAAGATAGGTCCGTGCCGGTTGGCGCCGCAACAAACCAACACCGTGATGATGTGAAATCGCTGCGCCGGTTTGAATACACGTTTCCATGGCTACACGCCATATGTTTAGAAGTTTCTTTTCCGCCGAAGCGTCATCTGCTGCGCAACCGGAAAGGATGAAATACAACGAGACCCCCTGGGGATAGGCATGCGAAAAATGTCCGACCACCTGGTCTGCCAGTGGTTTTAACCCGCCCCTCATTGAATCATAGGTGTTGCGGATACCATCCCAGTAATGGCAGACTTCAATCGTTTCTGCCACGCCCCCAGGTTTATCGATGATTCGTTGTATACCTGAGAAGTCAAAACGCCGTTTCATCCATGATTCAACTGCCCGGCCCCCCATCGTTTCCCCTTCATGATGGCGACAGATGTCAATTGCGGCTGCCAATTCCGCTTTGGTCACATGCTCAGGTCCCTCGCAACCGAGAAACAACACCGGGTGTTTGAACTGGGGATCCACCATCGCGTGTGGTGCTTCGTCGGCGTCATAGTAGCGAAGTAAAAATGGGCGCAATCCTGATTGCATGACATGTTGCAGGGCGGATAGTCCCTTATTGAGATTGGGAAAGCAGCATGATTCAAACACGCGGTGTTCGGGTATTTGAAACATCTTAAGTGTTACATCGGTGATCACGCCCAGCATTCCTTCTGCACCGATAAACAGTTGCCGCATGTCCGGACCCACCGCGGCCCTGGGTGTGCTGGGCATCCCAATGATCTTTCCTGATGGCAGCACAACTGTGAATGAGACGCACAGGTCCTCAATGCTTCCGTATCGACTGGACATCTGGCCACTGGACCGGGTCGACAGCCATCCGCCGACAGTGGACTGGGCCAGCGATTGTGGGCTGTGATTCAAGGTCAGGCCATGTTCATTGAGTTCCATTTCGAGTTTACCGCCAAGCTTGCCGGCACCAACCCGGGCCGTAAGGTTTTCGCGATTGATCTCTAGGGTCTGGTTCAGGTTAGCCAGGTCGAGGCAGATTCCGCCATGGCTGGCAAGTGGCGCCCCGGTAACCGCCGAGCCAGCTCCCCATGTGGTGACCGGAACCTGGTTGTCGCTGGCCCAGGCGAGAACTGCAGAAACATCCTGGGGGTCTGCTGGCTGTACGATGATATCGGGGCGGGTTGCCCGGTTGCCCTGGCGTCTGCGGATTGCGGCCAGTGGTGAACAGTCATGGCTATGTCGAGCCAGTTCATCTTTGTCGCACACGATCCGCTGGGGATTGATAGCCTGGCGTAGTTGCTGAATCTGATTGGGGGTCATTTGAAAACCATGACTGCGTTTTCTTCGTGGGCTCGCGAGTGTCGCATTGGTGGCTACAAGGGCTGTGGGAACATCACGGCGGCAAATCACCGCCCCTTGGGGCAGAGTTTATCCTGCATATTCAACTCAAGCAGTTTGGCGCGGACTTGTGCGATATAGTGGGATCGAATCCGGCAAGCGATAAGACCAGGTTGACCTTCCAGGATGCCGAGTTTGAACAGGTAATGGTACAGCATCCACAAATGGGCCTCGCAGGGTACTCTCAGCGCCAGTTGTTTTAGAAAACGTCGTCGTTCCTGGGCGTTGCCAAAAAGGTT
>CAUZIY010000055.1:0-17279 GCA_963579995.1 Phycisphaerae bacterium | reverse complement strand
TGGTGTTCTGGAACCAGACCGCCCGAGCAATGAGGCATTGGCGATCGTATCCCACACTGATTCATGGTCACCCGTTCCGGATATTGCGCCAGGTTATCAAGATGGGGCAAGTGTGGCGTGCATGCTGGGCATTGCTGAAGCGTTGGCGACACAACGGCAGAAGTTGACGCGGACAGCCATCTTTATTTCTGTATCAGGTCGCTACAGCGCTTCGGCCGGTATACGAGAACTTACTGATGCCATAGGGATCCGTACCCAAAAGGTTTCGAATAATCTCCGGATTAAACAGCGGCTTACACTTGCCCGGAGGCATCAAGATGCAGTGGCTGCAGCACGTGATGCAATGATGGGGCGGAACTATTGGTCGTTGGATTCGCATTCTGAAGGTGTACTTTGGCGCAAGCATGGGCAACGAGCACGCCAGGCTTTGCAAATGGCGTCCACGGAGGTGATTGGTAAATATGTTTCCCAGCTGCAGTACAGGTCGGAACAGGCACGCATCAAGTGGGTGGAGGCAAGCCGGCCCAGCCAGGGACCTCTATTTGAAAACATGCATGAAACCAGTCATCAGTCCCACCGTGCCCAGATTGCATCTACTGCTGATCTGATCAATCTTAAACAGGTGTTTGGTGATGTGTTGGATGATGCCGGGGCCCGTAAGCTTATTGACGACACACTCACGGAGGCCCTGGAGTCATCCCGAGCGACCATCCGCTACGAGGAGGACAAGCTCCGGATCGCAGAGCTATTTGCGCCGCTGACGAAGGCATACTATTTTTTCCCAATCGGGATCAGCAGCACAGGACCATTGGGGTATTACGGTGATCCGGTGATTACACGAAATCTCAAGGCAACAGCAGATGCCATTTCCAAATTAAAAGCACAGTGGAGTCATCAAACCGTCAGGCGACCAAGCTTGCATCGCGAGGAGTTTTTCCGTGATGCACATCAGGAGCAAAAGACTGAGATTGGCCCCAAATTATTCAGTGGATTTTCTTCTCCCGGTACCACCGTAATGCCGGATTCTGACGGCAGTCGGAGTGGCGAGGGCGTTCTCTTCCTTGCCGGGCATGCACCGATCTTTTTCAACGGGCTCTTGTCCCAAGACAATTACCGAACACCCTATGACAACACGGTCAATATCACATCAGTGACTGCAAAGACACAGCTTCTGGCCGCATTGGCCGGGCAGATCACATCAGGCAGTACGAAGCTCTTGCATGCAGGTAGTGGGGCGCCTGGGTTGCGTTTTTGGCATTCAGATTGTCATGGCCAAGTTCTGACCACGGGAGTCAGTAATATTTTGCTGCCCAATCAGCCGGTTCAAAATGCGTTGGTTGTCTTCGGGGGTAAAACTCGTGAATCAATGTATATCCAGAAGGCAAGGGGTGGCTATTTCAGGTTTCCGGTCATCGATCATTTTGATTGGGCCATGGTGGAGGCATACACCGTTGACCCAGAGACCGGCCGGATTACGGGAGCGAAAGATCAAGGGCCATCGGGCGTTCGATTTCCCACGCAGTTTTCCGATAAAGACAAGTTTTTCCAGGAACGCGAGAACGAGGCAACAGTGATTCTTGCGCGTCTTTCACCACTGGATATCTATCGCACGATTGGCCCTCACGGAACACCCCAGACGATAGAGGTGCTTGATGCACGATTCAAGGTGTCGCCTACGGAATATTCGATTACCGAAGCGTGGGAACGTGGCGCTACCATATTCACGAAGCCTGCGGATCTGTTTTACGTCATCTTGAAAAACATGCCGGAACAAAATGGCCTGCCTCATAAAAACCCTGGCTTGGTAGGTCTGTATACAGAAGGGTTTCTCCTGGGGCATGATCCTGATTATCCCGAATTTTTCCGGAGCCATGACTTTTGGGGTCCGGGTTACCTGTCTGGTCGTGATCGAAGGTTGATTTATCAGGAAGTAGATGCCGCAATCAGTGCTGCTGCGTGCAATCGGCAACGTCTCGATACTCAGATCGCCACCGGGGTGGCAGATCAAGCTACGGTCGATTTGGCAAACCGAGCGGATGAGCAGTTAAGAACCGCCATTGAATCACTACAGGGTCAAGACTATGCCTCTGCATACCGTGACCTGGCCACCTCATCTGCTATCTCCGCCCGCGTTTATCCAGCCATTCGGATAGCTATCTTCGATGCGGTGGGGGGAATCCTGCTCTATATGTTTTTGATTGTGCCTTTCTCTATTTTTGCCGAACGACTATTGTTCGGGTTTTCGGATATTCGGGCACGCCTAGCCAGTACACTTGTAATATTTCTGCTTGTGTTTTCTCTGATTCGCCTGACCCATCCGGCTTATACGCTGGTTACTTCACCAATAATCGTGTTGGTAGGCTTCGTCATTTTCATGCTCTGCCTGCTGATCATGGGCTTTGTGCTGGGTAAGTTTGTGGAACGGATGCGGGTTTGGCGTCAAACCTTTGTTTCAGAAGTTGCCATTGCTACGGAGGCATCGTCACTCGGTGCAGCCGGTGCGGCGTTTGCACTGGGTACCAACAATATGAGAAAGCGTAAGGTGCGCACGACATGTACCGTACTGACGCTTGTATTGATCAGTTTCTGCCTGGTCTGTTTTACCGCTCCGCGACCCCAGCTTAAGACCAAGCAGATCGTCATCGGCCCGGCCTCCTATGACGGCCTGGTGCTTCGGTCAGAATCTGAAATCTCTACCGCAAGTTTGCAATATTTCGATCGGGGCCATTTGATTCCCCGCGTAAGTATGCCGGCAGGTGTGACCGTCGTGTATGACCGACCTGATGGTTCAACACGAAAAGCAGTTGTACATGGTGTTCTATATTTGGATGAGGATGAACGTCTCGTCACGGATGTTGATAAAGCACTGTTGTCTGGTGGCAGGTGGTTTGATAATCATGATAAAGATGTGTGTTACATTTCTCGTCAAACAGCTGCTCATCTCGGCATTGATTCGATGGATATTGGCAACCAAGATATACGTATCCTGTACCAATCAAAATTACTTCAGGTCATCGGGGTTTTTCGCGGTGATTATATCGACCAAATACGCGACGCCGATCGGGAAAGATTGACACCTATCAGTGCGGGGGAGGTCGGAATACGTAACCAGCGCATGCGGCAGGGTAATCGGTTTGCCAAAGGCGCCAGGGGGGCTACCAACATCAGCTTTGACTACGTTCGTGGCCAGGATCTTATTATACGGCCGTGGGGGGCGACGACGGCTACTAACTTTAGCTCTGCGGTTGTGCTGTTTGGTGATATGCCATTTGGGATGGTCCAAAGATTTATCAACCTGGTTCTCGACCGTACACCAACATTTGCACGGTACGCAGTCGATGGTTTGGCCTACTTTGGGACACGATTTCGCTCAGTGGGGTTGGAAGGCTATGTCGATATTATCATCCCTCTGCTTGTTGGGTCGTTTATCGTCTTCAATACGATGTTGGGCAGTGTATATGAACGCCGGTCGGAAATCGCCATTTACTCTGCGGTCGGCCTTTCACCTCGCTATGTCTTTTATCTTTTCCTGGCTGAAAGTCTTGTTTATGCCGTGATTGGTGTTGTGGGGGGGTACTTACTGGCTCTTGGCTTACAGTGGATTTCGCATTTGGGAGGTGGGTTCATGGGGTTGGGCATGAACTATTCAAGCCGTAGTGCTATTTATGTTAGCGTGATCCTGATGGCAGTTGTTGTTCTTTCCAGTTTTGTTCCCGCGTATCAGGCGGCACGTGTTGCGTCACCTTCGGGAAACATTAAGTGGAGTTTGCCACCCTCCGGGCCTGGAGGGCGCATCCATTTCGAACTTCCTTTTACCTATATCGGTCGTGATATACTCGCGGCCGTTCCATTTATTGCATCATGGTTCGATGCCCATGGGGAAGATTCATCCGGCGAATTTTCTTCTGAACGCTGCAAAGTGGAAATCACCTGGCCCCATTCAAAACCTGCCTTGATAATCGCAACGATCGTGTGGCTACGGCCCTACGATCTGGGTGTCAGCCAGGAGATTCGGGTGTCGATATGCCCATCGCCTGATCCCACCATTTATATGGTGCGGGTTGATGCGCAGCATCTGTCTGGCAATGAAGTATCATGGCGCCGGACCAATGACCGCTTTGTCCGCCTGCTTCGACAACACCTGCTGAGTTGGCGTGGCCTGCCGCCCCGCAGCAAAGACCAGTTGTGGCAGACGGGTCATGGGATGTTATCCCAAGGGGCAGGCCCCTTGGCCGTGTCGTGAACCACTCATCATCGAATACGTGTAGAGTAATGAGTCATGAAATCTTTCCCCGGACGAAACAATTAGGTAGATCTCATCCATGATTCATGTCGCCATAGTTGGAACCGGCAGTATTGGGAACAAGCACGCGGAGTGCTATCAGAAAAACAAATATACGCGAGTTGTCGCAGTGTGCGACAAGTTGATACAGAAGGCGGAAACTGCTGCGCAGCGTTATGGATGTAAGGCCTACAATTCCGTGCAGCAGATGCTGGCCGCGGGGTTGCGGATTGATTCGGCCGCCGTTACCACTGCCGGCGTGGAGAACGGAAGCCACCACTACGCGCCGACCATGGAACTGCTGGCGGCCCGCATCCCGGTTCTCGGAGAGAAACCCATCTCCAATAATATCAATCATGCATGGCAGATGGTCAATCTGGCGAAAACTAAACGGGTTCGTTATGCGATCAATCTGAACCACCGCTTTACGCCGGCTGCTGTACGTGCCCAGCAATGGATCAAGAGAGGCCGACTCGGGCAACTCAATATCATCAACATGACGTTATGGATTAACAACCCCAACGAATCAAGCCCTCATTTCCATATGAGGGCTTTGCATCCACATTCGATCGATGTGATGCGGTATTTTTGTGGTGACGTGAGAAAAGTACATGCTTTTTTTAAGAAAGGTAAGGGAAGAAAGATATGGTCAAACGTTCAGGTCAACATGCTGTTTTCAAATGGTGTGATTGGGCACTTGACCGGGAGTTACGATGCGGGTGGCAGTTATGGACAGGAGACGTTCGAGATTGTGGGTTCGGACGGGCGCGTGGTGATTCATGAGGCATGTGAGAAACTTGCATTTTATCCGAGGGATGGTAAACAGGTCGAAGTGTATGAACATCTTGGAAACATGAATGGATTTTCTGATACCTTTCAATCTCGGATTGATGCTTGGGTTGATGATTTACGCAAGAAGACGCCCCCGGCAAAAGTGGATGCTAAAGCGGAGGATGCCCTCAAGGCGCAACTTGTTATCGAGGCAGCCATTGAGAGTTGGAATAAGGACAAAGTGGTTTCTCTTTAATTGATTTCTTTCCAGTCTTACAATCATGCTTTCAGGCAATCAAATCAATCAATTTGAACGAAACGGATTCCTCAATGCCGGTGTCGTTCTTGAAAATGATGAAATTGATGATCTATGCAATGAACTTAAAGCGGTTCTTGCCAGGGGTCCTGAAGGATTTGGCCATGGTCAGGCCAAGCCAGTTCTTTTTCATAACATGATTTCAGGTGAGCATTCGCAAACTGAACGCGCGGTGTATCAAATTGTCAATATCTGGGAGGTGGCCCCAGCTTTTGAACGTCTTCTTTATCACCCGTTCATTGTGAAGGCGATTCATCAACTGACCAGTTTTGGATCAATCCAGATCTGGCATGATCAGATCCAGTACAAGCCCCCCCAGAGTGGGGGTGCCACCGCGTGGCACCAGGATGCACCCTATTGGCCGAGCATTGAACCCATGACGCCGGTGTCAGCCTGGGTCGCGCTGGACAATGTAGATGAGTTGAACGGCTGCATGTGGATGGTGCCAGGTTCGCATCGCTGGGGGAATCAGGTCGAATACCTGCACGAACAGAAGCACCTTCAACATGCAGATCATTTCTGTGAGATTGCCAACTTTACGCCGCCACCTGACCAACCGATTCAACAAGTGGATGCCGTCAGTTGTCCGGTCAAGAGGGGTGAAGTCCATTTTCATCATTCACTGACATGGCACGGGTCGCCAGAAAATGCGTCCAGTCGTACCCGGCGGGCCATCGCCATCCACTACATGTCCAGCGAAGCACGATTTACCGGGCGTGAGCACGTGATGAAGCAATTCATCAAGGTCGATGTGGGGCAGACCATGTTGGAAGCAGGCAACCATTTTCCGATCGTGTTTCAAGATGGGCAGGCAGTCGAAGCACCCAGGACACCGACTTTCGCACAGGGTTGAAGCAGGACCAGTTTGGACAAGGGTCACCTGCTTATTGGCATCCCCTGGCGGTCATCGCGGGTGCTGATGTAAATTGATATGGGACCTATTGATGGGAGCGAATCCATTGCTCCAATTTGTCTGCCAATGCCAAGCCAATCTGATGGTGGGTCAGGCGTGTTGGATGGAAGTTGTCATGAAAGATTTCAGTGACGGCATGTTCACGGGCCATTTTCTTAAGTAATTGCACGCAGTCGATGTGGCCTGGTGATACGGGATCAAGATCTATCTTGTTTCCAAACCGGACTTGTTCCATTTGCATCTGATTTTGTGAATATTTTTCAAGATTGATCGCGACGTCCCTGGCAGAACCGGGAATCAGAAGGAGCATTGCCATGTCATGAAGCGTTGTGTATTCATGAATCTTGACGAGCAGATCATGAAATTCTTTTGGCCGGACCCTTGGTTGTGGCTGATCGTGGTCAGTTCCCGGTATGGTTAACGGTCTTGCTGACCAAAGTAACTGGCACAGGCGGCTCCAACGCAATCCACGGATTGGTTGTATGGCTTGCCGCTGGCGATAATGCTCCGAATCACTCATGTGCTCCAACTGGCCATGTCATTCCAGCCGCAATGGATCAATACAAGATCTGGGTCAAGGGTGGTGCCTTTTGTAACCAGATACCGCCAGGTTTGAAAAAGTGTATAGCCTGGTACACCTGCATTAATGAATTCAATTCGTGGGTTTTCTAATCTTGATTGGAGTATTTGTTCGGCTACGTGTGTATAGGTTTCGGTGTGTTTCACGTACAAGCCGAAGGTGGTGGAGTCTCCAATGCTAAGGATTCGAATCTGTCCGGGCGGTTTGCGTACCGAAATGATGCGGTCTTCCCGTAAGCCCTGCTGGTTTGACACCAACCCCGGAAACAGCCAATGATCAGCCGGCATACTCATCCCGGGTGTCAGCTGCCAGAATAATTCAGGATCATTGGCAAATAGTGGTTCGGTAATGCGGTATTTCTCTACCGCGGTCTGCCGGATATGACCTAAAAGAACCGTTTGCCGAGGTGGTACGAACACGCGAATCAACCCTTCAGCCATGCCAAGTGCGGCGAGGGTCGATACGACTGCAAGCACTGCCTGTGTCCTTCGCCTTTTAGATGCCATGCTGGGTTTAAGGTCCATGGGGTTAATAGGGGGTTTGTTAGCTTGGATATTGTTGGAGTTCAGGAATCAACTATCCATTGAAAGCGCCCGGGTTTGGTGGAAGGACTGGGGCAATGGGTGATCGAGGTCCATTGCCGCTTGCGGGGTATCTGTGTTCCGCATATACACCTATGTATCTATATGAGGTTGGGAAATGTGGAGTTGGACTTGTATGAAGACAGCCCTGATCAATGCACTGGCCGTCGGCTTTGGTGGTTTCTTCGGTGCCTTGGCCCGCTATGGATTGAGTTTGCTGATACATCGTCAGTTACCGGCAGCAACTTTCCCCTATGGCACATTGGTCGTGAATCTTTTGGGTTGCCTCTTGATTGGTTTGATCGCTGGTTTTACTGAATCTCGTCAGTTATTTGGATACCCATTTCGCGCGTTTGTCGTGATTGGCCTTCTAGGTGGTTTTACGACCTTTTCCACATTCGCCCACGAAACATTCGTGATGGTTCGCAGCACCGAATACCTCCGTGCCGCCACGAACGTATGCACGCAGGTGATCCTCAGTTTGATCTTCGTGTGGGCTGGTTATGCCCTGGCCACATCAAGATAGTTGGCCTCAACCCTGTGTCATTCAGGGAAGCGTAGTCTGCGCTTGGCGCCATATTCATGCCATCGGTGCTCGGCTTCCCCGCTGTGCCATTTGATCTGTGATTGAAATTCAGTATGGCCATCGAGGCATACCGCATTGGCTCCCTTGAGATGTCGCTCACCTATCGGAGCCGAAAGTTCTTCCCGGAAATCCGGAACCATATCTACATCGTGGGAATTTTCATCGTTCATTGGGGAGGTGCGGTTCACCTCTGCGTTGTACTGATAGTTCGTATTCGTGACGGGAAAGCTATATGCGTTGTCAGCATGGGTGATAATATTGCTGGGGAACTTGACCCACGACTTTTTACGGTAGAACCATTTGGTCGCATTGGCATTGTGGACCCACTGCGATCCGAGAAAATTGTAGTTGTAACCATATGACGCCCAGTGCCATTGCGTCGCTCGCCAGGTGACTCTGGGATAGAGGTAACCGGGTACATACCGATTATTCATTTGTCCCGGGTGGCTCGGGCACCAGAGGCCCTGTTCCGTGTTTAGTACGTGGTTGTACTCATCGCCTGAGGAGGATAGGTATCCATTAATGACGGCTCCCAGCCTCTGGTAACCTTTACCCCAAAACCAGCCGCCACCAGGGTCGACCTTTAGTTTTGAACGGCGGTGATGCTGGAACCAATATTCATAAAACGGCATCCAATCATCCCATTCATTGATATAAGCTTCCATTGCCACGCCCATCGATCGAAGATTGGTTGCGCATGCAATCTGCTCACCCGAGGCCCGCGCCTTTTCGACAGAGGGTAACAGCATGGCAATCAGAAGAGAGATGATTGAGATCACAACAAGCAATTCAATGAGCGTAAAACCTCTTGGCGCTGATCGGTACATAGCCAAAGCCTCTAACAGAAATTAAATATTTGAAAATATAGGATCGTCAGTCAATCTTCTTGCTTACAATATCGTCTCTATTGATTTAGATTCAATTCGTTTCAGGCAATCCGGCATATGGAAGATCGATGCCGTGATTTGGTCCAAGGATAAATTCATGAATCATAGTGTAACATCGTTAATAATATAGATAAAATTTTAATATTTTGGCATTGATATGATGTCACCAGTCGGCAGGTTGATTTAATTCGAATGTTCTACCATAAAACCTGGATCCTGATTTTTGATTTTCAGCGACCAAAATGTAGATATGCACAGAGGACTCATCAATGGATCGTACAAAAACCGTCATCTGGGGTTTATTCATGAGCATGCTTCCTTTGAATATGAGTTGCACCACGGATAAAGATAAAGCAGGGGCGCAGCATGGTGGTGCGACGCCGGCCTACAGCGTCCTGCAGGATCGGGCAGATCGCCTGTTGGTCGAACTACCCAATCGGATGATCGTTGCTGCCCAGCAACTTCATATGGCGCCGGTCGTGAGTGTTTACAGTGTTGTCAAAACCGGCTCCATTTACGAACAGCAAGCCAGTCCGGGTCATGGGTCGGGCCTTTCGCATTTCCTAGAGCACCTGGTGTCAGGTGGTAGCACGACGAACCGTACGGAAGCCGAGTCGACGGCAACCCTGGGCCGAATGGGTGCAAGAACAAATGCTTCGACCAGTCTTGATAAGGTTCGTTACTACATCAACACAACCAGTGAACATACCACCACCGCTGTTGAACTGATGTCGGATTGGCTTGCCAATTGCACGATCGGGCAGCGTGAATACGCCCGGGAGCGAGATGTGATTCAACGTGAGTTCGAGATGGGGCGGGGTGATCCCAGGCGGATTTTCTGGAAGCTGACTCAACGTGCACGATTTACGCGTCATCCGGCACGGCACCCCACGATCGGTTACCTGGATCAGTTCCTTAAGATTTCACGTGATGATATCTACGCCTTTTACAAACAGATGTATGCCCCGAACAATATCGTCTTTGTGGTTGTGGGGGATATAAATAAGCAGCAGGTTGTTGATCAGGTTGCCGCGCTGTGGGCTGATGTTCCCAGTCGACCATTGCCGGAAATTCGCTTTCCGGTCGAACCTCGCCTTGATGAGCCGCGTCATGTCCGCGCTGCGGTTGATATCAAGCGGCCTCGAATCAGATTGATTTGGCCGGGGACTCAACTGGCTGCACCAGGAGATTTCGAGCTTGATGTACTGGCCGAAATTCTTGGTAAAGGTGAAGCGAGTCGTCTTGTGCAAGTGGTACGTGACCAGAAACGAGCAGTTAATCGGATCGATGCCTATAACTCTAGTTTTACATGGGGGCCGGGGATGTTCGGGATAGATGCTGATATTGCAGATATTCAACCTGACCCCACCAAACCACTGCTTTCGGCAGAACAGGCGATTGAATTTTCCAAGGAAATCATTATCGATCAGATCCGCCGTATTCGAACTGAGGGGATTACCGGAGAGGAACTGGCACGTGCCAAACGCCAGATCCTGGCGGATGTTGTTGCAAGTGGCCAGACCGTTCACGCCCTCGCGGGACAACTTGGCAGCGATTTGGCGGGCATGGGTGATCCAGACTACACAGCGCATTACGCTCAGAAGGTCCAGAAGATGACAGCCGATCAAGTGGTTGCGGTCGCCAAGCAATTTCTGGATCCGAATCGGGTGTCGATGATTACACTTGTCCCACTTGAACCAGGACAGCAGCAGACTCCCATTGAGAGATTGTTTGATGAACCAATCGGTTCTGGAGAACTGATTCAGACCATCAATCTAGATAACGCGGTCATTGCCGATCAGGTTCGAAAAAATATGACTTTGGTACAGGACGATGTGCCGGCCATCGATATCGACCCAATCCAAAAGCACGTATTGCCAAATGGAATGCGGATCCTGATTGGTCGCTCAACCCTCGTCCCTGTCGTTGCAATCGAACTGATTCAACTGGGCGGACTACTGGGTGACGAGGTTGGAAGGGAAGGTTTGACTGGTGCCATTGGCTCGATGCGAAGGCGGGGAACAACCACGCGTTCAGCACAGGGAATTGCCGAGGAGGTGGATCAGCTTGGCGCCACTTTGAGTACCAGTGGTCGTACCAATTCGAGTGCAACACAGGCATTCTGTTTCAAGGAAGATCTGCCGCGAGTCATGGAAATCGTCGGTGATGTTGTTCTCAACCCGACATTTCCAGCCGGTGAATGGAAAAAGATGCAGCCTCGATTATTAGCGGCCATCGATCGGCAGACGGATCGGTGGTACGGTGAGTTGCGGCACCACTTCCTACCGGCATTTTTTGGTGATTCACCCATGGCCTATACATCCTTGGGGCGGCGTGAGGCTGTGGCTCAATTCACGGTTGAAGATCTAGGACAAACTTATTACGAGACACTCGTAGCTGAAGAGATGGTCTTGGCGGTATTTGGTGATATCGATCCTGCCCAGGTTCTTGAACTGGCAGGGCGGTATTTCAACTCGCTTCCAGCCAAGAGTGCCGGTCGATTTGAACCCAAGATGCCTTCGGTGCCGACACCAAATATCATTCAGGCCAAAACGCCCAAAGAACTTGCGGCAGTACACATCGGCTTCGGGCCAGCCACCACTTATCGCAGCGAGGACTATCCCGTACTTGAAGTCCTGGCAAACGTGTTCGACCGATTCCCCTCAGGTTGGCTGACCGAACAGCTTCGCGGTGAGGGAGAGGGATTGGCCTATGCGGTACACAGCATGCAAAGATCTGGCTTGGTGCCCGGATACTTTGAGATCACTTTCAACGCAAATGCACAAAAGGTAACCGATGCCCTGGGCCGGACCGTGAGCGTGGTTGAGAGAGCGAAGAATGAACTGGTATCAGACCAGACGCTTGCTGATGCCAAGTCAGCTGTGTTGACCAGTGCCTTGTTGCGCCGACAATCCAATCGTCAGCGTGCACAACAAGCAGCGCTCGACGAAATTTATGGGTTGGGCTTTGACCATACCACGAGGTACATGGAACAGGTCAACAGTGTCGATGCACAGTTACTACAGTCAGTAGCGCAGAAATATCTGACGAATCCGGTCATCGTGGTACTTACGCACCTGGCTTATCCGCCGGATGAATTGATCATGGCTGCTGGGTCACTGATACCGCCACCATCAGCTGATTAGTCCTGCGATCCATGCAACCTTCCGGGAGGTTTTGCGTGTCCCTCACATGGATCGAAGACCCGCCCTCTGCCAGATGTAGTGATGATGTGGGTACGCAATGGTGGGACCTTCGGCAGTACGGCAGACTTGATACATAGTCTTGAACCTCGACGTGGTATCCAGTGATGGTCGGATTGGTCCGGTCTGACCTGCTGCAAGTATCAGGAAATCTTTTGGAGGCGAACAACCAGTCGGTGGCGCAGGTTGGTCACTGGATCGTAGATCTCGGCCTGCGCAATTAGCTTTTTCCTATCGGGCGCCAAGAACCTGGGAACGAAGAAGGACTCTTGGTACTTGTTGATCCAACGGATCAGTTCGTACCGATTGGCCGTTCCAATATCAATCAACTCAACCTGGGCTACATATTGCCTGTTAAACCACAGTTGAAGGTTATGGTAGGAATGAGCGGTACGGTTGATCAGGCGAAATATTTCATCCTCTTGAATGACAATGATATCCAGGTCATCGCCAAGTTGGGCTTCAGTGGGAAATACGAGCTTCGGTAACTCCTTGATGACAGGAGGAATTTTCGTAGTCATACGTAGATCGGAACAGCCCGTAACTAGCATAAGTCCGCACAGGAACGCGAGGTGTAAGTTACGTGGCATCCTTTGCATCATGCACCAGAGAAGGAAAAACAGCAAGGTGACTATGGGCAGATGGCTGGGACAAGTGGGAAATAAGCCCTGCGGGCTTGTGAGTCCCAATAAGCCTACCTAGGTGCCTTAATGTGGATGTCTCCCCAAGGATGACCTGACTCGGGTGGAACTGGCCAGCCGGGGCAATTTGCCATATGTATCCGCCGAATACCATGCTTAAGGTCAATCTAAAGACTAATCCAGTCGATCATAACTGTATTATAATCCTAGAATAGTGAGATTCAGGGGAGGGATCATTGGAGAAGTCATGTGTGGAATTGTCGCTTATGTGGGGAGCAAACCAGTTGCGCCTCTTCTGATTGAGGGGCTCAAGCGATTGGAGTATCGGGGCTACGACTCTGCGGGTCTGGCCTCGATCGCCGATGGCCAGGTAAAGGTGGTCAGATCAGTGGGGCGGGTCAGTGTACTTGAGTCATTGATTGGTGATTCCGAATCATTCACCGGCACGCTGGGGATTGCCCATACCCGCTGGGCCACACACGGGGCACCCACCGAACCCAACGCCCATCCTCATTGTGGCAGAACTCGGTGCGGCCATACAGTCAGTATTGTCTGTAATGGCATCATTGAGAACTATACAACACTGAAGAAGTACCTCGCTGACCGCGGCCACGAATTTCAATCAGACACTGATACGGAAGTTCTCGCTGCACTCATTGCCGAGTTGTATGACGGCAATCTAGAGGCGGCGGTCCAAGAATCGTTGCGGGAAGTAACCGGTGCCTATGCAATCGCCGTCATCTGTGATGCTGAACCACACACTCTGGTTTGCGCACGCAAGGGTTCACCCCTGATCATTGGCATTGCAGACAAGAGTTTTATTGTTGCCTCCGATGCTGTTGCCATTATTTCGCACACCACCCAGGTGATCACATTGGATGATTATCAGGTGACCAAGCTCTGCGCTGGTCCAACTGATAAGCTCACATCACAGGGCGGTCCATGGTCCACTGATTTCAAAACGACCACCCTTGACAATGTTCAGGTAAATTCGACGGTCAGCCAACTGGATTATGATCTTGAAAAGATCGAACTTGGCGGGTATCCGCACTTTATGCTCAAAGAGATCATGGAACAGCCCACGGCGATCCGTAATTGCCTGCGTGGGCGATTAGAAAAGCATCAATCACGAGTCGTGATGGGTGGTTTGAGTAAATGTGCGCGTGATATTGTCCGGGCCAAGAGATTTATCTTGACGGCACAGGGTACCGCCTATCTGGCGGCACAGATTGGCGAGTATCTGCTCCAAGATTTAGCCAGAGTGCCGACACGCTGTGAATATGCCAGCGAATTCCGTTATCGCAATCCCATCATTGAAGAGGATTCGGTGGTTGTGGCCGTTAGCCAATCGGGTGAAACCGCCGATACCCTTGCGGCTTTACGCGAGGCCAAGGAACGCGGAGCATTAGCATTGGGCATCGTCAACGCGGTAGGGTCATCCATTGCACGCGAAACCGATGCGGGTATCTATCTGCATGTGGGACCGGAGATAGGCGTTGCATCGACCAAGGCCTTTGTGGGCCAGGTTCTGGTCCTGGTGCTGCTCAGTTTGTATATCGGTAAGCGGAAGTGCCTGTCCGATGAGGTGGTAGAGTCCTATCTGGCTGAAATTGACCAACTTTCACACTACGCTGAGCGTACCCTTGAGCAATCAGACCACATTCGTCACTGTGTCGAAAGCTATGTGGATCGGGATAATTGGCTGTTCCTTGGTCGCGGCTACAACTATCCCGTAGCGATGGAAGGGGCCCTGAAACTGAAGGAAATCTCATATATCCACGCCGAGGGTATGCCGGCGGCTGAGATGAAGCATGGGCCGATCGCCCTGATCGATGATGGAATGCCAGTGGTCTTTGTTGCCCCCCAAGGCAGCCAATATAATAAGGTCATCTCAAATATCGAGCAGGTACGGGCTCGTGGCGGCCGGATCATCGCCGTGGCCACGGAAGGGGACGACCACATCGGTCAGTATGCTGATTCGGTCTTCTATATCCCAGTGATGCCCGAAGCCCTGCAACCGGTAATCAGTGTGCTGCCGTTACAGTTGTTGGCCTACCACGCCGCCGTGCTGCGTGGTCATGACGTGGATAAACCACGAAATCTGGCCAAGAGCGTCACGGTTGAATAACCTGCTCCCAAAATCTGTTAGAATCCCGGTTTGAGCATAAGGGGATTCAACATGCAATTCAGAAGGCTTCTTTTGGTAAGTGTTCTGGCGGTACTGGCTAGTTCTTTTGGCTGCACGACGTATGTGAATATACCGCCGCAAGCCAACGATGTGGCTAGCCACAATCCTAACCAGGTAAGTGTCCTGGCGGTTCAACGTCAAGCGTTGTCGGCTGTGGCGGATTATTACCAGATCGATCAGCCCTTTACGATTTCGCCTTTACCGAAAACGGCTCCATCGTTCTGTTTGACCATGGCCAGTAATGTGAACTCCAACGCAACCGTTGATCGCATCGCCGGCGCGCCAGAAATTGCGATCAAGCGGTTGCATATTCGGGGTTGGAATGCCCAGGTGGATATAGTCCATCATGGATCACAGATCGTGGAAAGTGATTTAGCTGGTACGGATCTGCAGGGCGACCATGTGTCAACCGAGTTGGGAAATAACTCACGTCAAGCGATCACCGTAAGCCTTCAGTATCAAATGTTTTCAGGCTGGCGGACAAAACGCGTCAAGGTGTGGCTCGTCGATGTTGACCAGGCACTACTTGCTGAAGTTCGCCCGTCACAGGTTGATGTGGTGCCATGACTTGGACGTTAAGTGCCTTTGCCGATGAAGCAGCTGAAAGTTGCGATGACCAATTTGCCGCGTTGCAGCAGGCGGATATTCATCGTGTTGATATACGGATGATCGACGGATTTAATGTCGTCGAACTGCCGCTGGACCATGCCGCGACAATTGCCAAGAAACTGGATGATGCCAACATTACCGTCGGCATGTTTGGTTCACCGATTGGAAAGACTGATATTACAGATGATCTACAGCAAGACCTGGTTCGGTTAGAGCATCTGGGCAAACTATCCGCGATCCTTGGCTGCAACACCGTGAGGATATTCAGCTATTTCAATGAGCAGTCTTTGGCATCTACCCAGCGTGAACAGCAGTCGATAGATCGTCTTTTGCATCTGCGGGATGCGGCTGGTCGCCTGGGGCTTGTCCTCTATCATGAAAATGAGAAGGATATTTACGGCGACCGATGCGAGCGGGTGCTCAAGCTCGCCGATAAGGTACGCGATAACCAGGCATTTCGCCTGATCTTCGATTTCGACAACTATCACATCTTTGGTGAAGACACCTGGGACAACTGGCTTGCCTTGCAGGATGTTACCGATGGCTTTCACCTCAAGGATAGTGACGAAAACCAGCAGCATGTACCAGCCGGTCAAGGGGCCGGGCAACTTCGCAAGATTCTTACCGATGCCCAGGGTCGTGGCTGGGTTGGCCATCTGGCTTTGGAACCTCATTTGTCCTATTCAGCGGCGGTCATGGCAACCGGGCCAAGTGGTCAGGTCAATGAAGCGCTGTGTAATGTGACACCTGATAAGAGCTTCCAGTTGGCAGCCGAAGCGGCAAATGCAATGCTCAACGAAATTGGTGTTCCAAGCGTCTGAATAAATCCAAAATCACGATAGTCCTCCCCGTGGTGGTGCGGCCATGAATCCCTGGATTTTAAATGGCCGCCATTCGAACCGGAGAACCAGAATGACCCCTTACAACACCATCAAATTTATGGTCCCGGCACTCATTGGCTTGCTAATGCTTCCACTTGGCATTCATGCTCAGGATCCGGCCAGCAATGGTGCACAGACGCCGAGCCCGGCATCTCCCAGCGCTGAACAGGTCCTTGAAAACATGATAAAGCAACGTGGCACCGTGCCGCCTATTAAGCCGTCAGTTGCAAATAAGGTGCTGCTCGAAGCTGGACCTGCCGGAGCTCCACTTTATGCAGGCCAGCCCACAGTTGATCCACGTATCATTGGTATGGCTCCGGACATGCCCCAGCCCAAGTTGCGGCGGGAAGGTGAGTTCATTCCACTGCGCCGTGGACGAATTACTAGGTCCCCCAACGCCAGCCAGGTAATGTTTGTCTTCGATGCAGATTCGCCTCAGGCGCCGGAAGTACCCATGTTCATTATGCCCTGTAAGACACTTGAAAGCATGGAAAACATCATTGCTCAGCATGGGGATAAGGTGGTCTTCCGGCTTGCCGGACAGGTGTTTACCTATCGTGGTGCTAATTACCTGCTCCCAACGGTCATGAAACAGGCATCGAATCGGGGTAATCTGAAAAACTAGTCGAATTTATAGATAGACCTTGCCATCCCGCTTGGCGAACTGATTGAGGGCCGAGGGGGTGTGGTGGATCTTGAGGGTCATCTGGTATCGCTTGGTCTGTCCTGGCGCCAGATATTGCTCGGCTTGAGCGTGGTCATCCACCGCTTTACCGAGAAGTGATCCGCTAAATGGTTCAACGGCGGTCACGTAACAGCCGCGGGGACCAAAATGCTGCCA
>CAUZIY010000054.1:0-17866 GCA_963579995.1 Phycisphaerae bacterium | reverse complement strand
AACGATAGACCTTGTCTGCCGCAACCCAAGCGAAAAAAACAAGCGTTGCCAGAAGTACCAGCACTGTCATTACGCGATTACGCTGACCCCGCCCCACCCAATCAGCGCGACCATTAAGGATCAACAGCGCTACAGCCAGTAACGGCATGAAAAACGCACCGATGATCGCATAAATTTTCTGAATCTGAGAAAAATCAATGGCCCGAATCACACCGGCCATTGGCACAACCGCAATAAGAATCAGGTAAAGCCGATACATACCGCGTCGGGTATCAATCGCAACCGGTTGTGCCGGAGGACCTTCACCACGACTTTGCCTGCCAATCATCGAAATGAAATCAGCAAAGATATAGGGAACAGCCTGCCAGACACCGAGCAAACTACTGAACAAAGCACCCCATGCACCTACCAGGAAAATCCACCTTCCCACTGGCCCCAGGGTCTCACTAAGCCGATCGGCAAGTACCACAACCAAATTTGCGCCCTTGCCATCGAGTAAATCCACCTTGCTACCAATAATAACCATGGCCATCCCAAAGACCGCCGTTGCCGCATATGCAACGGCCAGGTCAATACGGCATATCCGAAGATGTGCCTCCCCACTACGATTCTTTTCGCGAATCCAATACCCATAACAAAGCACCGTCAGCGTACCACCAACCCCACCCATCAACGCCACCGTCCACCCCAGCCCCTGCCCCGTTACATCTGGAATCTTCGGATACACCAACCCTTTCAAGACCGCCAACCAGTCAGGCTGAACAAGACATGCAGTCGCCAGCACCGTCACAAACATAAAGGCAATGCATACACGCATCACCTTTTCAAAAACCTTAAAACCACCACGAACGACCAAAACGACACCAATGACACTGTGGAGGATCCCGAAGACTTCCTTGCCACGATCGGGATCATCGAACACCGGTATCATTGCATGCGTGGCCACACCACACGCGCTCATGAGTGCTGAACCTACAAAGAAACTCCAAAGAAGCAGGTAGGGAAGAAATATGTACTTAACGCTTTTACCTAAACGATACACCGCACCTTCAAGCAGTGTCTGGCCTGTTACCAGTTGATATCGTGCGAGCCCCTCGGTGAGGAGGTATTTCAAAAACGCGCCCAGCAATACTGCCCACAGAACTGTCACCCCAAGTTGACTGCCCGTTAAACCCGCGGTTGCTAAATCGCCAGCACCCACACCGGTGGCAGCCACGAGCAGACCAGGACCAATAATCGCCAGCAATCCCAGTTGTCGAGAAGAGCCATCATGGCCCATAACGTAGTCCCGTCAAGAAAACAAAATACACACAGGTCGACATCTGCAATTTATAATTTTCCCCCTGTTTTTCCAGCCACTCGGTCCCGGACCACTACAAGAAACCCGCCTATACCTGATCTTGAATTGCAGGCGAGGGGAAAGGGGCGACACCGACACATCGAAACCAGGCTCCAGCACTGCCCATCTGAAAACTAAACCAGCACAGAACTGCCCGGATCAATGTGTCCCGGCAATGCAAGTTCATCAAGATCACTTTGCTCAACAGCCGTTGACGCCCTTATCTCAAGTACTGCGTTCACATGACCATTGCCATCACGGGGAACAGTCACACCTTTGGCTTCAAGCCATCTACAAGCCCGTTCGATCTGCAGGACTTGGCTTGTTTCCGGGCAGTCCTCGACCCCCGGGCCATTGCAGTTCTTAATCGGTGCAAACTCCTCGAGTCGATCGGTCTGGTAGACAATCGAAGTCTCACACATCGGTAATGCATCGAACACGAACATCTCGAGTTTAACCGCGTTGGGTACTCGTGGCTCAATCAATGCCTGGGCATGGGGGTCATACCCGGAAACTTTCTTTTCAGCACGGTGAAGGGGAAGACCAAATTGACCTGATTCGGTTCCCCGGTTCAACGATTCCACATAATCCGAGCGGATCATATGAATCGCAATTGAACCGGCACCAAACCGTAGTTCACCATTTTCCAACCGTTGTTCAGCTAGTTCCACCGGCAGGTCACTGTACTCGATAACCGTCACCTTCCCGTCCACAAGACAAAACACACCCACCCGTTCCTGTGGATTGGCTTTTGTCACCATTTTTGATGACATCTGGGCACCGTCCAGGCAATGCAGCCCGATGAACAGGGGGTCGATCACACGCACGAGCGGATTATCGACCTGTGTATAACTGATCTGCTCAACGCCCTGGTTTTGCATGTCCGCCAATGCGCCGCTCGTGTAAAGCGCCTTGAGTGATCCTCCATGGCCATTTGGGGACAGGGCCAAACTGTCAGGACCTGACATCAGGACCTTGCCACTGGATATCTTGAAAGCCGGAACCATCTCCTGGGCAAAGAACTGGACCTGGTCAGGCTTTAATCCAAAGTATTCATGCCGCTCGAAAACCGCGCGGGTATCTTCATGGTTCATCGTGCTGGTCATGATGTACCACAGCATCCGGCAACTGTATTTTTCCTGGACCTTGCCGATGAATTCCGCAAAGCAACCAAACAGGGGTGTCTGGCGGATTGGCGTTGCGGGGAACCCGCCTTTGGGCCCGTTCCAACCAAGTCGCGTTCCTTGTCCACCGGCAACGGTAAAAACCGCAACCTTACCGTTACTGACCAACTGCCGGCCCAATTGATCAGCCTGGCAATACTTATCTCGTAAAGCTTCCGTGGGAGTATTCGGATACCAGGGCGCCGGATCGATGTTGCTCGGCAATTTGACGACAGGTTTTGACCTAACGTGCGTCTTGACCATCCGACCTACTGCTGGCCAATCGACAGACTCGATTTGCTCCAGGAGATCATTCCGCTGGTCATCTTCAAGCTTGTCGTAATGATCAAGAAGATGATCCTGGTCAACGTCACAAAGCGAGCGATGGGCCCGTGTGTAGCGATCTACAAGTGAAAGCATTAAACCGATCTGTCCTTCGATTTGGCGACCAATCCGTCACGTGCTTGCGCGATCCATAACGCAAATTGGAACCCTACATTGGCTTGAAGTTCCCAGGGATCGGGAGGATAGGTTGACCAGAACTCGGGATAGTGAAAACCGCCATCCGGTTGCTGAACAGTCACAAGGTGGTCGGCCATGCGACAAGCATCGTCAAGGTACCTTGGATCATCCGTGGTGGTATACAGTGTTGATGCAGCCCATGCCATCTTGTGACCAGTGGTATTGGCCCATAAGCCCGGCGCACCAATCACCGTTCGCCGATATATGGCCAGTGCAAAATCAAGCAACCTCTGACGACCGCTGACACTGTAGGCACGCACCAGCGCCATCACCCATAATCCTATCTTGTAATAGTGCTGTTCCGGTTCGCTCAAGCATAGGGTGTGAGCGGCTTTCTCATCGTCCTTTACCAGACCCCCGGAATCTGCCCAAGCAGTATAGATCACCCTCTCCGGCGCCGACTGAACTTCATAGAGTTCCACCAGGAACTCAGCACCTCGCACCGATGGTTCCACTCTTCCCGCACAAGCCAGGGCAAAAACAGCCATGGCTGTTGAATCAAAATCCACATAACCCTTCTGGCGATCGCGGGCATGGTTATTGCCGAAGAAACTTCCCGTCGATGGACATTGATATGACACGATGAAATCCGCCAACACATTGACCATTTTCAATGAACCGCCCAGTACAGCACCCCAAAGCAGCCAGGCGGGCATATAGGGCAGCATGTTCTTGCGCATATCCGACTGAATCACGCCCCCATCATCGGTGATGTAGTGTTGGTGAACATGCCGTAAGACACGAGTGGCCAGGTCAAACCGGCCCACATAGGTCGCATAGGGTGGGATCGAGAAATAACCCACGCAAGTTGTGGGCTGCACCCAACTCCCGTCATCGGCAAAATTTTCATTGACCCACTGGTCGAAACGTACCAAACAGGTATTGTAAACCTGTAATCGCTTTTCGTCGGTCATCTACCAAATCCTAACCTTCGTGGCCCATGGGGTATCATGATCCCGTTTAACCACGCAATTGTTCCAGTCCCTCATTGATTTCCGGAATGACCTGTGTCCTGAATACGGCATCAGTCACATGACTGATCAAGTGGAATCCCGCCTCTTTGGCCCTCTGGGCCTGTTCTGTTCCAAGCACGACAATAGCCGCCAGTTTTCCCGTATCCTGACAGGCACCCACCACACGTTTTGCCGCTTCAAGAAATGGTGGGTGCGACCAGGCGGTTGCGATGGGCCAACCGCAACTCAAACTTAGATCACCTGGTCCAAGCAGAACACCACTCACGCCATCCTGTTTCACAATGGCTTCTGCATTCTCAAGCCCCTTCTTCGATTCGATCTGTGGCAGAAGGATCAGATGATCATTGATATTCGCGTGGTAGTCATCGTAGAGAATGGCCCGAATTGTGCCGGCATAGGACCGATCCCCCTTTGGGGCATAATAGGCCATTGCCACCAATGCCCGGGCTTCCTCTGCTGATTCCACACAGGGGACAACCACACCAACGTAACCGGCATCCAATGACTGTTCGAACCAATGTTTATCGGCGGTGGGAATACGGACGAAGGCCGTGGTCATCGGATTGGCAGATGCCATGGCACGAATCAGATGCGATGAGTCGTGAGGACTAATTGCGCCATGCTGTAGATCAATAGCCATGAAATCTAGTTCGCAACATCCCACCACCAATTCAACCGCCAGAGGGCTGTTAAGGAAAAAAAGCCCACCGTATGCGGGCCACGAGTTAGTTGCCATTCGTTCATGAATTCGAGTTTTCAGTTTCATTAGTGGTCTCTAGATTTCTTAACGAACAATTGATGATGCCATCAAACCGGACAGGCGCTCTGCCATACCGCCTTGCCGACAAAAAATGGGCCAAGATGATCAAGGTACTGTGACGTCTGCTTGGTCCTGCGCATGGTCTGGACAATAGCGGACAATGGGTAGAGATCTTGCCCTGTCAAACCAATCACAAAATCGTTATCGTTCGTATCCAGGCCTTGGCAGGCAAGCCGGATATCGTGCGCATAGTCAGCCTCACCGAACGCACGACCTATATTCCCATGCTCCATAAGGATCTGGCGTTGTTCGCGCGTTGTTAGTTGCGCAAATCGGCCACTTCGCCGAAGCGGATACCAAACCGCCCAAGGCCATTGGGGACTTAACGCCGATCGCCGCGGCCGCGTAAACAGCGCCTCTTCCAAGTCAGGTTCATACCCAATGGAATAGGTACGGCCCGTCATGGTGTACAGAGACTTGGAATCAAGTTCGGCAAAGGGGCTTATATTTAGAAACCGCCGTAACGCCGTCACGAACGTGTCTGGCGTTTCACTGATCGTCAACAGGCCCACACCTTGATGATCGTTCATGTCATGATATAGAGCGCCCTCAAGTTGCGAGGTCTCCATCGCATTGACCAATTGACGTGGTTCCCGACAACCGCCGAAGACACGCAACTGCATGAACAGCCTGCGGTCTGACTCCTGTGGCTTTCCCCCAAGGGGAGCACCCCGTTCGTTGATATTGGGTTTAGAGCTTGCGACCCGCTGCATTCATGCAGTGTACAAGCCCCATGTATCGTTCACAATGCTTCATGGTGCATCAGTTGAACAATTCCAGCCGCCGCCAATGCAGCAGTTTCAATCCGCATGACATACGGACCAATATTCCAGGAATTACAACCCTGCTGCTCGGCCATATCGATCTCTTCATCAGCCCAACCACCTTCTGGGCCAATTAAAATTAACACCCGCTGCGCATTGCATAATGATCGCCCCCCATACGGCACACGTGGTTGAGCTATCAAACGTAGATCATAATCCAGGTGCAATGCATCCACGAGGCTTGTGGTCTCGGCTATCTCCATGAGATGTGCCCGACCACATTGCTTTGCTGATTCAATCGCCGTAGTACGTAAACGCAGCAACTTGCCCTGGCGAGGGTAGACAACACTGCGTGCCGTGCGTAACGGGATAACACGATCAACCCCCAATTGACTTAGACCACTGATCATGTCACTGCTGCGTGACCCTTTCGGCAGCGAGACAGCCATGTCTATTGTCCTGGCCGGCTGGGGAACCCGGTGGAACGATACTGGACGAACCATCCCATTGGTCTCCATTTGTCCACCCACAACGATCCCGCAGCCATCAAACAGTTCGACAGTCTCACCCGGCTTGAGTCGCAAAACATCGAGGGCATGGTGGGTCTGCTGGTCATCAAGTTGAACCACATGATCACGGGAGTCAACCGAGTCGAGACCGTCCACACTGGAAAGATCCGAAACGTAAAAGCAGTGCTTCGGCCCCGGTCCGTTTGGTCTCTGGTTCGTTGATGACGGCTCTTCAGTCATGTTGGCTTCGGGTCGATAACACAGGGTGAGACACCACTGCTGCGGTCTCATCATGGCATAGCTCGCTCCCTCAAGCCAGCGCGGGTGGATCTAGCAGTGGGGTCCCCTCCGCCTGAGGCAAAGAAGAACCAGTGGCCGACCATAACCCTGACACCAACCCACCGAATGATACTGATCTTGGGAAACAGCTTGACCTTCTTATTGAGAAGATCAAAGCCGAGAGCCCCAACCTGGTAAACCAGACACTGTCAGAACCAATACCCGCTGAGTCCGAAAACACCGGCTCTACAGGCATGAACCCAGCGGAAAAGCCCGTTAGGATCAAACCACGGAATTCAGCATCCTCGGTGCCAACCCCACAGACCAATGCCGAGAATACGAAATCCTGTGCTAATACCAACGATCCGGCTCGGGTACGGGCGAACCCATCCACCAACCCGCCCCAGACTGAATCCGCCTGCAATAATCATCACGCCACCCCTTCGATGCCAGACATTGAGTTACAAACCCACCCGTTGCCCAATTCCGCCAGCGCGCCATTGGACGAACAAAAGTTCCCCCCAGGTAAGCACCAAACTCAAATCGAAGCGTTGGACGAATTGCTCGTAGACCAGGCCGAACAGGCAGTACAAGCCGATCTACAAGACGTGTTTAGCCAAATGGTCGAACCGGACCAGGTAGAAGAACACCAAACCGAACATGGGTCAGGACAAGAAGTTAAAGGCATCGACCGATCCTGCAATTCGCCGCAAAGCACTACCGTCGAGGAGCATGAAAACCAAATAACCGGTCACTTTGAAAACAACACAGAAACTACACAACCTGATACTGGCGGACTCCATGAAAAAATAGATTGGGACAAATCGGATAACCACCAGACGCCCACCACGCAGCCGGATCTCGAACTTCGGAAGCAAGGTCATCTGAACGGGATGAAGGTGCTGGTCAACCTGACAGCAATCAACCATGTCTGCCAGATGATCAACCAACCTGTGGCTCCGCTGACACCCAGCACGCGCAACCTCATCGGTATTGTGGGACTCATCACCTTGTTCAACGGATCAATCTGCTGTTTTTACGGTATCGCCAAGATCATTTTATAATCTAAATCAGGTGAGCTTGATGTATCACGGGTACTACGGTTTTACTTCAGCAGGCACCTGGTCAAATATGACCAACCTCATACCCATGTTCTTGGAACACAGCCAGCAGATGCAACTGCCAGCAGGCCCGCACACTACACAGATGAATCACCTGGGAACCGGTTGTACAACATACAACTGATCACAGCCTACCCGCCAGCCACAAACCCGCTGTCATCGGGCGCAATCGGGGCTGATCATGAGATCGCAGAATTGCCGTGAGGCGCCGCGTCGCCCTCGGGCCGATCATTGGCCGCCTTGATCGTTGCGACTACACCACGTCGAATCGCTGATGGCAGCGTAGGCCACGCATCAATCACGATCTGTAAGTCGTCGGAAGAAACCGCTTGTGAAAAACTGGATAAGGCTTCCTCCAAGGTACTATAAACCGTGATGACATCCAAGAGCTTTGTAAAATGAAAGACTTGTGAAACTCTTTCCGTAAGACTGCACAACATGCACTGGGTATCATTTTCGCTCAACTGCTTGCGGAGGGAAAGGATAACGCCGATACCGGCGGAATCGATGGCATCCACTTTTTGCATGTCAATTACCATGCCTGACACTGAGGTTGATTCCAGCAGGGATCCCACGTATTGCTTCAATGTCACCGATTCAGCCTTGAAGATTTCACCAACCGGTTGAAGAACACAGAGATTGCCATCTAACTTGTGTGAAATATTCATAAATCAAATACCTAGCTAATTAAAGCTTATACAAGAGGTGATTGGTTAGGACCTCATAGTTTAGAGCAACATACACTAGCCGATACGGGCGGCGTTGAATGATTGCTTGCTCTGACAAAGAGACTTTCACCATGCCCCCAACCACGTCACTTCACCGCCACCTGGTCAGCGTACTTCGTCTGCCGAACCATTTCATTGGTAGGCACCATTGTGATGCAATCCCATGGGCATACCTGGGCACATAACGTACACCCGATGCAGCGTGGCAAATCGATCGAACAGAGCTGCATCACCAATGCGTGATGGTGCCCCTCAAGGGTATCAATGCAGTCAACCGGACAGATGGACACGCAGGCCTCGCAACCAGTACACATATCCTCGTCAAGTAGCGCTAGTTGTTTGGGTAACTTTTTAGCCATTGCAGGTATTCTAGGATGGTACCGTATCTGCCTTCAACTATTGCCCCCCAGCGGGGTCGCTGGACAGCAAGTACCAACTCGCAGCCAAGCAATTCCATGCTTTGGGCATTTCAAAGCCATTCCCTTCATATCTTACCTATGGCTCGGGTCCGGACTCTTTATCTTGGGCAGTTTGTCTCAGATACCGGGCACCAGCACCTTAATATGTAAACATCTTAAAATATCCAAACCTCCAGTTTCGTCCACTTTCGAGATTCAGGACCTGGATGTTGCCGGCCCATACCCGCAACACCTTTCATCCCAAATCAAGCGACCTGCCTTTAATGCCCATCTGTGGTAGATTGCCCCCATGCGACACGCAATGATCATGGCTGGCGGCGCGGGCACACGACTATGGCCGATGAGTCGAGCCAAGTTACCCAAGCAACTCATCCCCTTTATCGGCGGAAAATCTCTTCTCCAGGTCGCCGTAGAACGACTTGACGAGGTGGTACCAACCAAACATCGCTACATCTGTGCATCACAGTCATATCAAGACACGGTACTCAAAAGCATTCCGGGAATAAACAGCGAACAGTACTACGGTGAACCGATGGGACGCGACACACTCAACGCCATTGGCTTCGTAGCCGCCGACCTGGTTCGCCAGGATCCCGACGCCATTCTGGCCGTGTTTACTGCTGATCACCTCATCGAACCGGTCGATCAATTTCGTAAAACGGTGGAACATGGTTTTGAAGTGGTTGAGAAGCATCCCGATGCCCTCGTAACACTGGGGATCAAACCAACTCATCCAGCCACGTCCTACGGATATCTCAAGCTCGGCTCCAAGCTCAATGACACCATGGGCCGAAGCATCGAACAATACAAGGAAAAACCAGACGCCAATACAGCAAAGAAATACTTCGATGCCGGGGCCGACAGTTATCTCTGGAGCGGTGGCATGTTTGTCTGGCGTGCACAAACAATGATGGAAATGATCAAACGTTTCGCCGCATACAACTATCCCGGCCTTGAACGAATTGGCCAAAAATATCGCACTGACCAGGGACCTGGGATCTTGGACACGACGTATCCACAGCTGCGAAAAATCAGTATTGACTACGCGGTGATGGAACCGGCGTCACAAGATCCCCAGACACTGGTGGTCGCAATACCGCTGGAAGTCGAGTGGCTTGACATCGGGTCCTGGCCATCCTTCGCCAAAACCTGCGACCATGATGAACAGGGAAATGCAATCGCGGCAGAGCATCACGTCCTTATGGATTCCCAGGGGACACTGGTTGCCTCAAATGATGACAAACACCTGATCACAACCATTGGATGCCGTAACCTCATCGTGGTCCACACGCCTGATGCAACCCTCGTCTGCCAGGCCGATCAAGCGGAACGTATCAAACAGTTGCACGAGAAGATCGGCGAGCAACTTGACACGCATTGGCTTTAATGAGTTGCCACATCCGAGAACTTTTTAGTAACGAGTAGGATTGATGCGGTACCTGTCCATTGACCTGGGAACCAAAAGAACCGGCTTGGCGGTTGGAGATGACATTACCAGGATCGTCACACCCGCCGGCACGATTGAGACCTTAAATCCAGACCAATGGATACATCTGCTCAAGCAGGCGATTAGTGAGCACCAGCCGGATGCATTGGTCGTGGGATTACCACTCAACATGGATGGTACAGAAGGCCAGCCAGCAAAGGATGCTCGTGAACGGTCCAGGCAACTTCATGACCAGACCGGCTTGATCGTCCACCTGATGGACGAACGATTAACCAGTGAATCGGCCAACCAGATGATGAGTCGTTCAGGTCTGACACACCGGGCCAAGAAAGCTCGGCGCGATTCCCTTGCCGCCAGCGCTATTCTGTCAAGATTTCTTGAACACCAATCCTTGCTGTAAGGACTTGGAAGGCATAACGCCCGGCAATGATCTTATGCGACCATCTCGGCTGCACGTCGCAATAACTCCCCTGAGACCTCGGGCATTGGATAGTGTTCCTTGAGGAATCCTCGCAATTGCTGCGAATCGGCGATGCGAAAGAAGACAACCGGCTCCAGGCGATTGGCCACGAAGGCGACCGAACGTGCCAGACGACGTCGCGAGGCCGCCATCAGCAAGTCTCCGTCCGGCTGGTAACGAATTGGCAGCAACTCAAACTGCCATGCCTGACGCCGATTGATCAGTTTAAGTGCCTCGGTATCAATCTCGTACTGCTCTAAATCAATCTCTCCGGTGAATCGAGCATATTGCTCAACCCAAGCTGCCTCGATGCTCTCGAGTGTCACGTCGAACATCTGTTCAGCCAGAACACCAAATGGACGGGAGGTATTGCGCTGCGCCTCGATAATTTCGAAAACCTGCTGCTCGCTTAATACACTCTGCTCAATGAGAATTTGACCGATCTTGATGGAATTTGGTTTTTCAGTCACACATATACCTCCCTAATAAGGTCGCTCTGCACCATGGACATCGGGTCAACCCTTGCACACGTTGAGACAACTATCACCAACTCGTACGAGAACCTGACAAGCGGTAGCGTCTGGCACGGAGATATGAATAGAGTCGCCCCAGATGACCGCAACGATCGGCAGTCAGAACTTACCTGTGTGAATTAGAATGATTGTGACGATTCGGTAAGCTGGACAACTATTGGATCAAATTCAACCCGCGATCACTCAAAGTCTTGGCCATGCGATCAGCCCGGTTAAAGACGCTTGAAAGAAACTGAAGCGCACCGGGTAGTGTCCGATTGGCTGGAACGGCCCAATAACGGATCCGGTCAGCAAGTTCATCACCGGCATAAACAGTCAGTTCATAGTAAGACGTTTCTTCATCACGTGCGGCCGGACCGAATCGACGGACCTTCCATGCATGGCCTTGGAGAACCTCACGCAACTGCTCCGCGGTCGCAGCCGGCAATTGGGCGGGAATCGTACGTCCACTTGCATTGGACAGCGCCGTGTACCCGGTCGCCAGTTCAATGGTTATTTTCTGTTCATCCACACGGATCTTTCCACCATCCCCAAGATGGTAATGGACGATTTCAGCGCGGGTCGCCCCAGGCGTGTCTACTGGCCCAAACAGCCACGTGTCCCCGAGTTTCAGTCCATCTTCACAGCCAATCAGTGTGACGCAACAGAGGACAAACAACAGCAATCGAAACTGACGCATTTAAATTTCTCCAAATCTGCTATGAAACCGTATAAGGATCATCGCCGAGGCGGGCCGTGTCAATCTGGAAGACGTTTGCTCAAGGTGTCCCTAGAGCCGCCAGTTCGGACCGCTGAGGCTTAATAATTCGTAGCTTGAGCGCCTTGTCCCAATGCATTGGGCCTCGAACCACCACCAACTTACCCAGTTGGGGTTTCGGATCAATCGCTGGGCCGGGCCGTAAATAAGCAATGGTTCGACCCGTCCCCGGTTCAACCAGGCGGTAGAAGCGAGGCAGACGACGCCCATCATATACACCGCTGGTGAGCAGGCGGCCAATGTATTGATCCTTGGGCGGTGGAGTTGCGGTGCCCTGACGATGATCCAACGCCACGGCTTGCATTGCCACGGCATCAACTTGTTGGTCCAAACGGGTTATTTTTGAAAGGGTATCTGCAAGCGTTGTACGGAGTTGCAGTTGTTCTAACCGTTTGACCACCAGGTCATGCTCGTTGGGGGTCAACGCAGCCTGCCGCTTTAGTGCTTGATAATCACCGTGCAACTGGTCCAGGGGCTGGGTTTCCAGTGGCAACCTTGACAGGCTCGCAAAGCGAACTTCCATATCAACAAGCGTCGTATTGACGGGCCGCTCCTGCGATTTTGGATGAGGTGAAATGGACCCCGGATCTACGGTAGCATCCTGGTTCACATTATTGTCGAGTCCTGACTGTCCACCTGATACCAATGGAACTGTTTCAGACTTGATCGGTACCATTGGTGTAAGCCGCAGTGGTTCCAGTCCCACCTGCTTGATTGTCGCCACAGCACTTTCCATCTCCGGTTCCTCGACAATTAGATCTGACACCTGGGGTTGACTTACGACATCGCGGACCACCTTGGAATCCATCTGCTGTTCATCGGCCGCAGATTGCAACTTGTCTTGTTTGGTGTGACTTGCCATCCTTATTTCATCTTTTGTGGCCCGCCGAACAGCGGTCGGTGGCGCATAAACAAAAGCGCCTTTCGGAGGTGCGATGAGATAAAAGCTGCCGTAGGCACCAAGTATCTCCAGCCTTGTGCCCTTATCAAGACGAACCTGTGTGACGTAACTTTCGCCACGGTTCTGTACATTTGCCGCCATCACTGGACAACGAACCCGGTTGGTCAGCCCCGCCGACCCATCACCACGTACGTCGACAAACCCCTTGGAAATGAAGCTATAGACACTTGCAGGTGGCGTAATCTTATACCACCCGTATATCACTTGCTCCACCTTGACCAGTTCACCTTTCTTTAGGTTACCAGTCATATACCGTTTCATCCCCGCACCTGCCCGAAGATCGACTTTCTCAGGAACAACAATGCCCGTAAACGGAACATCCGCAGCCTGCGACACATGGTCCAAAGCGGCCACCACCACCAGCGAACACAGGCATGTCGCCATAGCCGACCATCGTTGCGATCCCAACTGGGTGATACAGAGCTGGTCCATATGCAGACCTCCTTGTCCATTTCATATCCATTGGACGTTATAGGACTTGAAAATCTGAGTCAAGCAGATTCGGTCACCAACCACCCATCATCCGCCGCCATCTATTGCCAAGTATAGCGATCACGGTCAGCGCATTTTATTCGGTGAATGGGTGGTTGTCCTGAACCAGATTGCAGATCTGTTGGGATATAGCACGACCATGCTGTGTAATCAACCCCTCCTGCCAACCGTTGATTCACGCAGCAGCACCAAGCCAACGGGGGTCGCACCACCCATTAACCCGTCTTGAGCTTTGGTTTATTCGCTTGTAGATATGCAGCGACAAGGATGTGACGAAGCCGCTCAACGCTCATGGCTTCGAGATACTCTTCGGTCAAATCCAACTTCGGCCTGACGATCCTGGTCAATTCAGTCTTACATTGAGCGCGGTCAAAACCATAGACATTTCTGATCATCTTATCGATTTCGTTTCTATTCATTGTATGCCTTATTGATCCTGCGCCAGTGAAATGGAACGTCTTATATCGCCATTAACCTGTCCAGATGATCGAAATCTATTCATGGTTACCTTGAGCGGAATTGAAACGAATACGAAATTAATCCTTATCGGTCGTCACCATCGGTTGTAAATTCACATCGTGATATCAACCACCGAACCCGTCGCCGACGGCTGGTCACTTAGTGGTGTTGAATTTTGCGTGTCGACACTCGCAGCAGGTTTAATCTCTGTAGTCATTGATTCGCTGTACATGAAACCCTGCGTTGCACCACTTGTCGCAAGTGCACCAAACAGTAGCTCGCCCAAACCCATGTCCTGTGAATCTTCTTCTTCAAGAAGAGCTTGCAAAATCAAAAGCGTCAGCAGAAGCATGAGCAGTTCGTGGGCAGCCTGAACCAGTTCCGTCCCCCCCGCCATGCTTTGATCCACCATCGCGAACTCGGTTGTCATGGAAGAAGAAAATGAATCTGTGATAGCACTGCTGGCACCCGTAGGACTTCCCGCTAAATTACCGGCCGCACTTGGCGTACCGCCAGCAGTTCCCGATACCGTGGCACTGGATGGCATAGCCTGACTGACCGTCGTGGAGGAAGCAGATACGGCGTCCATTGCTGATTCTCCCGATCGCGTTTTGCTGTGATGAGCCCCTAGCTCATCCCCTGAGGTATCCCAAGAACCAGCACAGTGGAGGCCATAAGACCACGGACAACACCATTGATCACACAAGCCTTTTTTTTACATCATGTTATGATTATTCTTATCATGTTCGTTCTACAACGGTTGTACTGACTTGTTGCTTGGGATCACCAACAATGTCGGTACGGTGTATCGCGTAAGCACGGTTCGGGTGCATTACGCTCAAACAACGTTCAAGCCACCGTCAACCACGCACCATGCTCACTGAGGAACTCGACTACCCACTTCCCGAATCGCGCATTGCCACCACGCCGGTTGAACCGCGTGAGGCGGCCAAACTCATGGTGATCGATCGCGCAAGCGGAATGATCAGGCATCGGCACGTACGCGACTTGGGTACAAAGGACAGCCCGCTGAACTCCAATGACCTCATGGTATTCAATGAAACACGGGTCTTGCCAGCCTCTTTTATTGCATTTCGATCAGAGACTGGTGGTCGAGTACAGGGACTCTATCTCAATAGCCAGACGATCAATGGATGTACGTGGTGGACTGTGATGTTCGAATCACGTGGAACCTTACGTGAAGGTGAGCGACTGATTCTCAAGGATGCAGACCCGCTTTCTTTCCTTGAACTATTTGAAAACAAGGGGCAAGGTATCTGGCGTATCCAACTATCGAGTTCCATTGCCACCATGCCCTTATTGGAACGGATTGGCCAACCACCACTACCGCCCTACATTCGCCGTGCCCGTCGCCACCAAGGTCAAGATGACCACCTCGAAACTGATACAGATCGTTATAACACGGTATTCGCGACAGACCCCGGATCCGTTGCAGCCCCCACCGCAGCATTACACTTTTCCAAGTCTCTTTTGGCTGCAATTGATGCCTTGGGCGTAAACCGCGCCATGCTCACCCTACACATCGGGGTAGGCACCTTTGCCCCGATCCGCACTCAACAAGTCGACGACCACCCGATTCATCGTGAATGGTGCCGTATCCCAGCCGCCACACTCGGGCAACTGCAACAGACCCGAACCAATGGACAGCGAATTATCCCCATCGGCACCACCTGCGTAAGGGCCTTGGAATCATTGGCCCCTGGCGTAATGGGCCGCCAGGAAGACTACGAGATAAGCACTGATCTTCTGATCACACCCACTGTTTCGGACGGACAGCCATTTTGTTTTCGCCTGACTGACGGTTTACTGACCAATTTCCACCTCCCACGCTCAACCCTGCTAGCATTGGTTGCCGCCTTACCCGGTGTGGGCATCGAGCGGCTTAAGCAGTGGTACCAGGTTGCCATTGACAACGGCTACCGCTTTTATTCCTATGGCGATGCCATGCTCCTATTGTGACGGCCATATGGCCATAAAGATCCGTACCCCGGCCCTGTGATAATGACCTGTACCCATGACTGACGGTTCAACCCCTGACAGACGCATGAGCATCGGCGAACATCTCGAAGAGTTGCGACAACGGATCATCTACAGCCTGATTGGTGTGGCGGTTGGTGCTGCGGGGTGCCTGATCATCGGCAAGGGTCTCGTGAAAATCCTGTACCGTCCGCTTCGTTCAGCACTGGCCACCTCGGGGCTGGATGTTCGGATCAATACATTTGCACCCACTGAACCTTTCATGATTTATCTCAAAGTCAGCCTGGTAGCGGGACTGATCATCGCATCACCCTGGGTGCTGTACCAGATCTGGCGATTCATCTCAATTGGAATGCACAAGGCCGAACAGCGTGTCGTACACGTACTGGCGCCCTTCAGCGCCAGCATGACAACGATCGGCGTTGCGTTCATGTATTTCGTCATGCTGCCGATCTGCCTATGGTTCTTCATTTCATTCGGAGCCAGCTTCCCATCGCCCGGTGAACACAAACCAGGTTGGCTCCACCAACTGCTCGACGGTCCAAACCAGATAGAAACAACCGCACCCACGTTTATTGTCGATAACAAACAAATCACTCAACCTGCATGGCCCCTGCTTCGTGAGGTGCCAACCAATCCCAAGGAAGGTCAAATCTGGATCAAGGTCCCCGAGTACCAGATTCATACGTATTTCGACGGTCATATTCATACGATCACGACCACCAGTCAGTCGGCCTCCCTCATCCGCCCGGTCATCGGCCTGGGCCAGTACATCAGTTTCGTGGTTGTATTGACGATCGGGATTGTGGTGGCATTTCAGTTGCCGGTAATCATGTTCGTTTTGGGTTGGACGCAGTTGATCGATCCGAGTTGGCTGGCCCATTACCGTCGACACTGCATCTTTGCCTGCTTTGCCCTAGGTATGATTCTCACGCCATCGGACCCCTACAGCATGATCGTCCTTGCACTACCTCTTTGGGGGCTTTACGAACTTGGTTTGGTACTGATGCGGTCTGTTTACAAACCCTCGGCAGGGCTGGACCTGTAGTCCCGGTCAACCCTTGTTGTGGTGCACATGTATGATCACTGCCCTCAAGGCAACCAGCAAGACAACGCCGGAAAAATGAATGACGGGCATGACTCTATTCAACTAAGCGGTGCAAGCAGATCATCCTGCGTGATCAGATCACCTATCTGCTCCAGTAACACAGCTGACCGCACATCGTAGGTTCCCACCGCAGTACGGCGCAGACCTGCAAGATGCCCCCCCGTGGCAAGCCTCTTTCCCAGATCACGGGCGAGACTTCTTATGTAGGTTCCACGTCCACACCTCACGACCAGCGAGACGATTGGCCACTTGTAATCACGTAACTCGATCTGATCGATTCTCACTTGCCGGATCGGTAGTTCAACTGTTTTCCCGCGCCGTGCCAGTTTATAAGCACGCTGACCACCAACGTGTACTGCACTGAATGTCGGCGGAGCCTGGTCAACCACACCTATAAATCCCGATAGGACCGTACGCACCGCTGACTCCGTAGGGTAATTTTTCACCTCGACAGTTTGTTTCTGCCCCTCCCGGTCATCCGTCGGCGTAAATGCAGAAAGGTCAACCTCCGCCTCATAAACCTTTGCCAGGCCCATGAGTTGCTCAACACAACGCGTCGCCTTCCCCAGGCAACAGATCAGTACACCACTGGCAAGCGGATCGAGTGTGCCGGCATGACCAGTCTTGGCACCACAAGCTGCCCGCCGAACCCGGCGTACCACATCCATCGACGAGACACCCACCGGCTTATCCACCACCAGCAGGCCACTGGGTTGTGATGCACTTTTCAATGCGGTGCCCCTTATGTGATGGTCACTTCTTTACAATAAACTGCTGTGCAATAGGATAACCGGCAATCCCATGGAGAGGTGGCCGAGCGGCTTAAGGTGCGCGACTGGAAATCGCGTGTGCGGGCAACCGTACCGAGGGTTCGAATCCCTCCCTCTCCGTTTCAACATGGTAAGTTGCTGTCACATTGCCAACCACGCGATCTAAAGGCAACTTACCGGCCGATTCATGAATGACCAGCACAAAAACCAGGCAGGCCCTGAATGAGTTCTTGGCCATACGCC
>CAUZIY010000053.1:0-18006 GCA_963579995.1 Phycisphaerae bacterium | reverse complement strand
TCCTTCCAGTACTGATCTCTCAGCTCTCGCTTCACTATTTTCCCATAGTTGTTTTTGGGCAGTTCATCGATGAAATCGATTGACTTCGGCTTTTTGTAGCTTGCAATATGCTGTTTGCAGAAGTCAATGAGGTCTTCTTCCGTGACGCTTTCCGATGGTAGAAGGCTTACCACCGCCTTGATGGACTCGCCCCACTTGGGGTCCGGCACGCCGATGACCGCTACTTCACGCACGGCTTTGTGTTGGATAAGCACCTCTTCTATTTCACGAGGATAGATGTTTTCGCCCCCACTAATGATTAAATCCTTTGAACGATCCATCAGGAACAGATAACCGTCTTCATCCAAGTATCCAACATCTCCAGTATGCAGCCATCCGTTGCGAAGTGTCTTTACCGTGGCCTCGGAGTTCCGCCAATAGCCCTTCATGACCAGGTCAGATCTTGTGACGATTTCCCCGCGTTCACCGGTTGGCAACTGGCGATCTTGACCGTCAACGATCGCAATTTCAACATCAGTATGGGCAATACCCGCTGATGCGAGGCGCTTCATCTGTTTTTTTGTACCATTTAATACATGATCCTCATGTGGCAGATATGAAATGGTCATGGGTGATTCGCCCTGCCCATACAGTTGAACTAGGCAGGGGCCGAAATTTTTGATTGCTCTAGTTAAATCCTCAACAAGCATGGGCGCACCGCCGTAAACGATTGCTTTGAGTGAACTGTGGTCAAACTGACTGATCGCAGGACTATCGACTAGCAGTTTGATCATGGTTGGTGCTCCGAACATGTTCGTGACACGGTATTTTTCAATGGATGACAGAATGTTCTGCGGATCAAAAGACTTTGAGGCGGGAATAATGTTGGTACCAGCCTTGGCAATATTGGGTATGGCATACAAGCCACTGCCATGGGACAGGGGGGCGGCGTGAATCACCACTTCATCACGTCCAAACCCGGGGCACATATTGGAAAAAAAGTCCTGGGTCATGGCGGTTAAGTTGCGGTGAGTCAGCATGGCGCCCTTGGATTGACCAGTGGTGCCTGATGTGTAAAAAAGCCAAGCCACATCATCTGGTTCCACGTCGGTATCCTCGAAATCACCAGAGCTTTCAGCGAGTAGCAATTCGTAGTCAAGCCAGCCATCTTCGGCATCCGACAAGCTGATAATATGACGCACCTTTGGTAATTGGTTGAGAACGGAGCGTAATGATTCATTGAATTCAGATGAAGTGATTACAATTTCCGCTTCGCTGTGATCAATAATGTAGGAAAACTCGTTGGGGTGCAGTCGAAAGTTAACCGGGACAGCACCACACCCTGATTTGAAGCACGCAAATATTGCCTCGAGCATCTGGGGATAGTTGTGCATGAGCACCACGACGTGTTGCCGTGGAGTTACACCAAGCTGACGCAGGGAATTGGCTAATTGGTTGGCGCGGGTATTAAACTGCGCATAGGTGAACTTGGTGTCACCGTGCACAATGGCGAGCTGGTTTGGAAAAGATTGAGCCGATTTGGTTAGAAACTTACCTATATTCATTTCAGCATCATTGAGCCATCTGTATTAATTACTCTTGCATGTCAGACCACCGTCGACAACAAGTTCGGCGCCGGTGATGTATTTCGCCTCATCTGAGGCCAAGAACACGGCGGCATAAGCAACGTCCCACGCATCACCCATCTTATTCATAGGGCATTGTGCATCGCGTACTGAAATCATCTTTTGTACATCACCGTCTCCATAAGCATCTTTGAGTGGCTCGATGATCATGGGGGTATTCATTAGACCGGGCAATATCGCGTTGGCACGGATGTTCTTGTCAGCGTATTGCAGAGCTACTGACCGTGTGAAGTTAATGATTGCACCCTTGGTCGTGCTGTAGCCAATATAAGGGACACCCAGATATCGAATCCCCGCAATAGAGGAAATGTTGACAATGGTACCCCGTCCAGCGGACTCCATATGCGGAAGGACGTACTTGCAAGTGAGAAACATACTTTTGAGATTCACGTCGCAGACGCGATCCCAGCTTTCTTCACTGGTTTCGACTGGCCCACCCACTTCAACGATACCAACATTGTTATGAAGAATGTCAATCTGGCCATAGGTGTCAACACAACGCTGGACAAGATCTTCAACCTGCACCGCATCGACCAGATCGGCATGGTGTGTGGCACAGATGCCGCCTTCTCTTTCAATAATCGTACGGGTTTCGTCGGCTGCGTTTTGGTTGATATCGACCGCGAAAATGTTTGCGCCCTCACGAGCAAAGAGTACAGCCGTTGCTTTGCCATTGCCCCAACCAGGTCCTGAAGACCCGGCTCCGGTTACGATTGCTGTCTTTCCCTTTAGTCGTTCAGCCATATGTCGTCACCCGATATTACGTGGTTCATCTGCTCTTCTGGCAATAAACACCAGGAACATTGCCGGTCAAGGTTCCAATGTATACGATTAAATATAGTAATGTCTGCGGTGAAAACTAGCGGCCCCAATATCTTGGCGGTTAGAGTACTCTTGGCATTCACCAGCATACAACTCGAAATTTTGTTTGGAGAGTAGTCGGATGCAGTCCTCCTGGCACTTCTATACCTGAACATGTGTTTGGATGAGGTAAAATCCAACTTCTCATGTTCAATTTTAACGGGCTGATGGGTGTGGCAATCAGAGATCAACCATCAGATGTGCAATAACCACGGTTGTATGACGTGATCTTTGAGAAACCCAAGAACACGTGATCTGGTTGGATGCCCCAGTGATGTGGTTTGGGCCAGTTGGAGCAGATGAAAGTAATTGATTTCCCCTGCCAGGATGATCAAGCACTGTCTGGTGGCGATCTGTAGATGAGGAATCGGATTAGGACCAGACCACGATCTCACGTTCCAGTCGAATCCCAAACTGCTCGTATACCACTTCCCCAATGTCCTCAAGCAAAGCCAGTACGTCAGCGGCGGAGGCTCCATCATGGGTAATCACGAAGTTGGCGTGTTGGTCTGAGACCTTAGCTCCACCAATTTGGTGACCTTTCAATCCTGCACGGTCAATCAGCATGCCTGCTGATTTGGGAACATTGGTTGGGACTTCAAGGGGGTTTTTAAATGCGCAGCCGCAGCTGTTAGCAGCCAAGGGCTGACGCTCTTTTTTGAATTGGAATATTTCCTTGATGCGAGCTTTGACCGATTGTGGATCCTGCGGTGTCAGGTTGAACTCGGCTGCCAGGATAAATAGTTCAGATATATTCGTCTTGCGGTAGCTGAATTTCAAATCATCGTGATGCCGCCACGAGATCGTGCCGCGATCATCCATAACCTGTACCTGGTGTATGCTTTTGCCGATTTCTCCGAAAACCCCACCCGCATTCATCGTTACTGCGCCGCCGACTGTGGCCGGTATACCGGATAAGCACTCAATTCCTTCGAGTCCGGCTCTTGCTGTTTGTAGGATTAATTGTGGCAGGTTGACCCCGGCACCGGCGGTCATCTGTGAATGATCGAATTTAACTTGTTTAAATTTAGGATCGTCAAGCTGGATTACCACACCGTCGACACCCGAATCGGCCACCAGTAAGTTGGCGCCACTTCCAAGCACGTAGACAGGCCACTGATGCTGCCAGCAGCGTTTGATGACAGCTGACAGGTTCGACTTGCTTGATGGATGAACCATCACCCTGGCCGGGCCGCCAAGGCCGTACCATGTAAATGGAGCAAGGGGTACATCGAGTTCGTATTTTACGTTTAGGTCGCTGAGTAGGCGGTCAGCGTTTCGATTTGCGGGTGTCATAATGGTTGTGGTCATGGTTTTCGATAATGGAAACGTGGATATGTTGTTCCGGGTTTCCCCAATCGAATCTCTGTGCTTAATTGAATTCGGCGCAGTCAATCCATCCGCCGCCAATCAGCTGATCGCCTAGATAGCATACAGCAGCTTGGCCTGGGCTTATGGCACGTTGCGGGCGTTCGAATTGGACCCTGAATTCTTGCTTGTCTGGTGTAATCTCAATGCTTGCATTTGTTGGTTGACTGTTTGACCGGATTTGAATCTTGCAATTGATTGGTGTGTCAGTGGGTAGATCTACCAGCCAGTTTGCCTGATTGGCACTCAGCTTGTTTGATTCTAAATTTTCTGCATCTCCGATGGTTACCGTGTTTTTGTTGGCGTCCTTGGCGGTTTAATCCTCTTCGCTGGCCGATCGTAAAATGCTGATGACCTGGATGTGTACCCAGTACCGTTCCCTCTTGGTCCTTGATGGGGCCGGGGGTGATTTGGTCGGGTGTTGTTTCCCTTACGAATCGGGCGTAGTTGTTATCAGATACGAAACATATTTCATAGCTATCCGGTTTGGCGTGCACCGGCAGTCCTTTGTCCTTGGCAATTTGCCGTGTCTGCTTCTTTTCGAGTTCGCCAATTGGCAGCAACATCCGGTCCAGTACTTTTCTTTGGGTGCCAAAAAGGACGTAACTCTGGTCTTTGTGCGTATCAGTGCCGCGCAAGAGTTTAGTTTCAGGGCCAGATCTATCAACGCGGGCATAGTGCCCGGTCGCCACGTAGTCAGCGCTGATACTTTCAGCGTACTCGACCAGTTTGCCGAATTTCAGCCAGTCGTTACAGCGAATACAGGGGTTTGGTGTACGTCCACGGTTGTATTCTTCCACGAAATAATCGATGACTCGTCCAAAGTTTTTCTTAAAGTTTAAGACATATAACGGTACATCCAGCATTGCTGCCACCAGCCTTGCATCCGATGCATCATTAAGCGAACAGCATCCTTGCTGATTGGGCTTGGCGGTCTGTGCAGGGGGATCGTCTTCCAGTGGCTGGGCGCAATAATTCTGGTGGTCGGCCGCTTCGACTGAATCGTCACTACCCAGACGCATGAAGCAACCTACGACGTCATAACCTTGGTCTTGCAGGAGTGCTGCAGAAACCGAACTGTCAACCCCCCCACTCATGGCCACAAGGACTTTTTTTCGATGTCGGTGGTTCTTCATGGCTAAATCATATCACCAAGGGTGTGTTACTTCTGCTGTCACGGGCCTGATAGGGGTCTAAGCAGAGATTTCAGCTGATAAAGTAGAAAATTCCGGTGCAGGTAATCCGGGATTTTTTTCTGGTCTATTTCATGACATACGGCTTCCAAAGGGTCTATAATGGGTGCTAATCTGGAAATCAGTATCATGACGCCAGCCACCACGGTGATCCCAAAGCCAACCGGGCACAAAACCGCACCTAAAGCAGACGTGGCCGCACGGCCCCAACGCCAACCACCCTATGTGATTGTTATAGAAAATGATGACAAGCACACATTTGCTTATGTCATCGAGGTTCTTCGGCGTATATGTGGTCACAGCAATCCCAAAGCTTTTCAACTTACGAATCAGATCCACACCACCGGCAAAGCAGCGGTGTGGTCTGGCACGTTTGAACTGGCTGAGCTCAAGCGGGATCAAATTCGTGGTTTTGGGCCGGATTACTACGCTGTATCCACGGTGCGGTTTCCGTTAGCCGTTACGATTAAGCCACTTGCGTCACCATGAGCCTATCTATACTGCGGCGGTTATCGTAGCGCACCCTCTTTAGAACCTATCCACCTCACGGGGTGGTAGATACTGGTCGCCTGCCCCCAACAGAATTTCTTTGATTGTAACGTGAATACACAAACGCATCCTTTACCTTGTTGTGTGGTGCCATCGATTCTTGGTGGGCAGCCCCGTTAGACCTGAAGATTCTGGGGTCAGCCAGTCATGGTGCGAGTTGTTGGTCGCAGCCCAAGCATTTCTGCTCATTGCCTGTGTCAGCTGTAAACGATTTCCACGATCCTCTGAGGTGTGTAGACTTATGGTGTGGCGTGGCGAGGCGGCCGCCCATCCCGCATGGGATGGGAGGAAAGTCCGAACACGGTAGAACACGGTGGTGGGTAACACCCACCCTCCAAGCTGGCGACGGTTTGGGGCGGGATAGCGCCACAGAAAATATACCGCCCGTTGATTCGTTGACGGGTAAGGGTGAAATGGTGCGGTAAGAGCGCACCGCTGCGCTGGTGACAGTGCAGGCAGGGCAAGCCCCGCCGCGTGCAAGGCCAAGTATGCCCCTGGTTGACGGTTATGGCCGGAAGCCACAGCTGGTTCGGCTGGTTTTGGGGCGGGTAGGCTGCTGTGAGTTCGTGGGCAACTGCGGGCCTAAGAGAAATGGTCGCCCTCTCGACTGATGTCGAGATTACAGAATTCGGCTTATCGTCACGCCACAAAATAACCCCGGTCGAACAGGACCGGGGTTGTTTTAATGTTTCTTTTATGGTGGGTGCATGCCCCCGCCATGCATTTTTAATATTAATCTACAACTAGGCTCACGGTGTCTTCCGAGGGCAGTGTTAATGCGCCGTGGGCGCGTGCAGCAGCAAGCGCTAAGTCACCATCGCTGGTCTTGACCAACTGACGCAAGTTATCTAACTGAAATCGTGTAAGCCGGTTGCCCATCTGTTTGCCTGATTCGGCCAGGCTGTTGAGTAACGAAATCCGTACGTCCGTGTCCGCCCCATGATCCAACGCCGCATCGGCGATGGCTATTTGGGATTCTGCGCTTGTAATCAGTTCCAGTACGTGTCCAGCAGCGATGACAATGGGTTGGCGGCTGTCATTCAGAGTTGCAATCAACGCGGGCTCAGCATCAGCGAGGTTGTATAAACTTGCGCCATTGAGCCCGATTCCTCGAAGCGCTGCCAGTGCTCTGGCTGCGAAATTCGCAGCTTCATCAGATCCGATTGGTTTGCCGACAGAGTTGGCCGTTACCCGTCCGATCGTCTGCCCCAATGTATTTTGGTCTGTACCATCTGCCAATGCCGTAAGCCGCCATTGATTACGATATTTTGACTGTAAACGAAGCTGATCAATACCAGAAGTGATTGCAACGATTGAAGCAGTCGCCAGCTTATAGTTTTGCCCCGCTTGGAGATACACCGATTCAATCTGGTCAGCGGTACCGGCGGCGACTACAAGGTCAAAACCTGCGCGTGTATTGATCACATCGGCAGCCGCCTCCAAGGTGGATGTGGCTGCCGCTTCGTAACCTAATGCTTTTATCTGGGATGCCAAATCATTGAGCCGATTTTGATCATTACAGATCACCAATGCATGTCGCAAATCACTTTGGCGAACGGCTTCTGCCAATACCGGTACCACTCGATAGCTCAATGAAAAATCCGACTTGGGCCGTGCCCGAGCCAATACGAATGCTGCAGTAAATCGAATTCGTCGGTCGGCATACGAAAGCGCTGACAATAGGGGTTGGGCCGCACCGGTACGATTGAGCAGTGCGTCAGTGCCAGCCGTGGCCAACAGGGCTTCAATTGCGTCGAGGGCCAATGGGGTGTCTTGGTCTGTCATCGCTCGGTCGAGAACATCATGCAGCCGCAAAGGCCCCGCCATGCGGGCATAGTACATGGGTTCACGTTCAATGTGAGTCGCGTTGTCAACCTCATTACGTCCTAGACGGTTTTCCCGGCGCAGATTGGCGCCAAGCCAAAGACTCAGTGCCGGATCCATCTGTCGGTCAAGTGCTAAAGCTCGCTGTGCTGCACGCATGGCTAAGACATCCGCAAAAATTGCTGGTGGTACGGGAGTTGAAATAAGTCCGGCACGCGGGTCATAGTCCCATACGATCCCACGGTCCGTGGCTGTGTCATAACCGGGAAGTTGCGACCCGTTTGTGCCAGCAACGTAGTAGTTTTCACCCAGTGTCAGGAAAAGTTCGGATGCTGTGACGTCGTCCGGTACCTCTTGTTTGGCTGCAAGTTCATCATATGCCCGCTGGACGGCTACCGCAGCTTGCGGGTCAACGTCGGGCATCTCAAGTACCTGTTTGAGATAGGGCAATGTCCGCGGGTATTCGATTCCGGCCAGGATCTGGGCCACTTGACCCATTTGTACGGGTTCCAACTGGGACAGTGCGACTGATAACGGGTAGACCAAGGGGCGTCCAATAGCAACCATAGCTGTTTCAACATGTGGATGTAGTCTCTGAAGCTTCTGATTACGCAAGACATTCAGAAGCTGTGGTGCTGCAAATTGCCCCGCTCCGCGTAGGCGTTCAACAGCGTTATGACGCTGCCTCAGGGTTCCTGCGAGTGCCTCAATATTTGCTGAAACTCGAACAGATTTACGGGCTTGGGCGATCCGAGCGGCTTGGATACGTGCTTCCAGCTTTGTGGCTACGTCATCCACATCCGCCATTTGCCGGGCCAGTGCCAATGTGTTTTCGTAGTCGATATCACCTGACTGTTCGACAACTTGTAGAAGTTGTTCATGATTAACCTTGGCCATCAAGGCTTCGGCGTAACTTGCAGCAAGTTTGGGTCGGCGCACGCGGACATAATGATTAAAATCACCCCAGAGGCTCGACGCGTTATCGCCGGCCTGTTGAGCCGATACGCCAGTTACCGATGCGACCGTGAGAGCAAACGCACAACCCATTTGGTAGGCAAAGCTCATATTCAACTCCCAGGAGTGGGTAAAGGCAGGTAGGACGACTGTTTAAAATACCGGCGTTGGTTCATCTCGTCAAGCTAATATGGGGGATTGAACCCTGTTACATGCAATGTGACCTTAGGTTGCCGGACAAGCTGACGGTTGTGCGGGTCCATCTAAGCGGTCACCTGTGATCTGTAGGGCTTTCGTGGATTTCATTTGTGGGGGTTTGATTTGGACGGTTTTCATGGGCGGTAGAAGTCACACGGGGCATCATGGCAGTATCCAAGGCCCCATTCGGATAATATACGCTTATGTCGAATATTATGCTTTGGGTCATGCTGGCACTGATTCTAGTGATCAATGCGGGTGGCGTGGTCCTAACCATTTTCCAGTTACCGGGTATATGGCTCATCCTCCTGGTGACGGGGTTGGTCTATTTATGGCAACCACAGATCGTCGGCTTTGAGGCGGTGCTTGTCTTGGCTATTTTGGCGATTGGTGGTGAGGTACTGGAATTTTGGTTGGCCGCCAGAGGGGCGGCGAAAGCTGGCGGGTCTACACGGGCAGCTGCCTGTGCCATGATTGGTGCCGTTGTGGGTGCGATGGTTGGCACGATCGTATTCCCGGTTGTCGGGACGATTGTTGGCGGTTGTCTTGGTGCGGGGTTGGCGTCCTATCTTGGTGATCGTTGGGCGGGACGTACGCATGAACAGGCGGCGAAATCAGGTGGTGGTGCTGCAACTGGAAAGTTTTGGGCTACCCTCATGAAAGTTGCTGTTGCCATTGTCATGTGGATCGTCAGTGCAGTTGTGGTGTTTTGGTCATAGCGGCTCACCCGTCAGCTTTTGGAATCTGAACGATTGGTGGTGATTCGGATAAGAATCAATCTACTGTCTCGTTTAAGATAGACACGGTGTAACTTTGCTGGGGTTGACTATTTTGGGGAACTTCCGCTCGGAGCCAAGATCACAAGCCGTATTCCTGATGACTTGATAACCTGGTATTTGGACCATTAGCTTTACAAATAATTATGCTCAAGTTTGTCACCATTGATCAAACAGAATCCCTTGTAGGGGGAATCCCCTCCAATGCCTATCTGATTGGTGTGGACGGCAACCCGATGCGGGCTGATATCCGAATCGAAGGCGAAGAAATCTGGTGTGAAAAGCGAGAAACAGGGACCGCATCGCTTGTCATTCAAAGATCGGTTGGGGCATGCGGTGAGCTAACCATACGGACATGTCTACTGCCTGATCGAGAGGAGCCCTACTTACTGATACTTGAATTGGCGCGGCATCAGTTAATGGTGCTGTATCACAAACTTGAAGATTGGGGAATGTTTGATCTGGATCGCGCTAGTGTGGTATCGAAACGAGCGTCAATGGCACGCAGGCTTTTTGTCGAGGCATTATGTGTTGATCGGACCAATCCCAGTGAAGCTGAACGAGGCGCGAAGAAATGCTTGGTTACAGCCCTTGACGGTTGTGAAGAATTAGCCGTTGCCTATTCGAAGATTATGCTCCAAAGGCGGAAAGCTGAAGGAACGATGCCCCAATTCCCCATCGGCTGCGGTGTGAACCAGGTGGAATTGAGTGAGCGGCTTCGTACCGGCTTGGCAAACAATTTCGATTCCATCCATCTGCCGATCGTTTGGCGCGATCTGGCGCCGACCGAGAACGAGTATTGCTGGGAGAAATTGGATGAGTGGGTGCAGTGGATTACTCGCGTCAATATGCCCGTTGTGGCCGGCCCGGTGCTTAGCGTTGACCCTCGCCTGCTGCCGGATTGGGTTTACATCTGGGAGCATGACTTTGATATGCTTCGTGAGGTGATCCAGGAGCATATTGAACGTGTTGTTAGCCGGTACTCCGACGTGATTACCACTTGGAATGTTGTTTCAGGTCTACATGTGAACAACCATATCAGCTTTACCTTTGACCAGATCATGGATCTGACACGTATGGCAACCATGCTCATTAAGAAAATTCAACCATCGGCCAAGGCAGTCGTGGAGATCTGCCAACCGTTTGGTGAATATTACAGTACAAATTCACGATCAATTCCCCCCTTGATGTATATTGATCTGTTAATTAAAGGGGCGGTAGATTTTGATGGCGTGGTCATCAAACTGCAGATGGGACAAGGTTACATAGCTCAGTACGCCAGAGACTGTATGCAGGTAAGTAATCTTTTGGACCAGTTTTCTGCTTTCGCTAGGCCCTTAACCGTGACGATTGGGGCGCCCAGTGGACAACCGCCTTCACTATTGAATGATGATCCGGAGAAATCAGAGGGTTTTGGACAGCGAGATCAGGGTGGTCATGGTTGCGGCTATTGGCGCAAACCATGGTCTCAGCAGGTACAAAGTCACTGGTTGGCGGCCCTATTTCAAATTGCATTGAGCAAGCCCATGGTTGATTCGGTGGCATGGGATGAATTGGTGGACCATCCATCCATGGATATTCCCCAAGCCGGCCTGCTTGATTTGCGGATGCAGCCCAAGAGTGCATTTCAACGGCTCGTTCAGTTTCGGCGGACTTATCTGGAAAATAGCCAAACAAGTCCTACGGACACACCGGCATCCACCATCCCAGGGCAGGCTACGGCCGACCAGGCATCAGATCAGGAGCAGGACCAATAGATATTTTCTTTCCGGGCGGCGTAGCCATTGTTCTATAGTGGCTACTGTTTGCTCTAAGATCGTTGAAAGTAAAACAGTACACTCGGGTTCTGGATTAAACAATGGTAGACAAAACCGGGCCTACGCACCCAGTCGCCTGCAACTCGCCAAGGGTGATCTTCCTACTTGGATTCGTCTGTTTGATGCTCGTTGGCACGATGGCCCTCTGGGTGGTCCGGCCTAGGCACCGAAGCTAACTTCCGGTGACCTACGAGGCCATGAGGGTCAATCTGAACACGGCCGACATTGATACACTGGTGCTTCTTCCTGGAATTGGACCGAATCTGGCTGAGTGTATCATCAAGTATCGTAAGATCCATGGTCCTTTTGGATCAGTTGAGCAACTTCAGGCAGTACATGGGATTGGTCAATCAAAGATTAAAGGTTTGGCTTCATTTGTCCGGCAGCCCGGATCTGCCATATTCCCATCAACCAAAAATGCGTCCAGCAATTATCCTATTGAGGAGTCGTCGCGGCATTGACGGATTGATTGGTGCAACCGGTTGGTATGTTCTATTATAGTAATACCAAAGATCTTTTATGACCCACCCAACTCGCCAGGCTCGCATCCTCAAACAGCACATGGCAACCGATCAACTACTTGGTGTCCAAGTTGTTCCCATTAACAGTTCATCCGCAGAGCATGACGGTGGAGATCAAGACTCTGATATGAATCGAAAAACCCGGATGAAATCACTTGCCACGCTCGATGAAGGTGAAGTTAAACCATGTCAAAAGTGCCCGTTGCATCAAGACCGGATTCAGACGGTTTTTGGTGAAGGGGATCCGCAAGCTCCGTTAATGTTCATCGGTGAAGGGCCAGGTCAAACGGAAGATGAACAGGGCCGACCTTTTGTGGGGCGTGCCGGTGAACTCCTCAACAAGCAGATTGCCGCTATGGGCTTGAAACGCGATCAGGTGTACATTGCAAACGTTGTGAAATGTCGTCCGCCTAATAATCGGGCGCCCACGAGTGTTGAAGCTCACACCTGCAGCCAATTTCTGACCCGCCAGATCGAGATTATTTTACCCAAAGTGATTGTGACACTTGGCGGTCCGGCGGCCAAGCTTATCCTCAATACCAAAGATGGCATCACTCGGATTCGGGGTCAGTGGCATGATTACGGCGGATTGGAGAGCGTCGATTTGAAAATTCCGGTTATGCCTACCTTTCATCCAGCCTATCTACTGCGTAGCTACACGACTGAGAACCGCAAACGGGTCTGGTCAGATTTGCAAAAGGTCATGGACCAACTGGGGCTACCCCGCAGTGCCTGACCAACGATCTGTCAGCAAATGAAGGCGGCAAGCGGACAATGTCGGTGGGCTTCCAAATGCAAAGCAGGTTCCAGATCAAGTCAATGGAGGTGGTCGGTCGATATTTATTTGCGTTGAAGGACTGATAATTTCGCTTCTCGCCATGCAGTTAACGCAGATAAACGGGTTGAGCGGGCGGGTCCGGTTCCTATACCAGGCGGGGCCTGGCCCGTCTGATGAATGAGAGCAGGACTGGAATGGGACAGATCTCTTCTGGAGTCGGACTGATAAGCGGCCTGCCAATCAATGATATTATTGATAAACTCGTTGCCATCGAATCCCGCCCCAGAGGCCAAGCGTACAAGCAGGTAGCGCTACTTAACAGCCAGCAGATTGCGTTTCAGGATATCAACGCCAAACTCCTGTCGCTCAAGTTGGGTGTGAGCGGTTTTGCCACTAACCGCACATTCAATCAGACAACTGTCACGAGCAGTGATAGCAACCTTCTTAGTGCCAGCACGAGTTCGGGTGCCAATACTGGGGCCTATAGTTTTATCGTGGATCGCTTGGTCACTGCGCAGCAGACGATTACTGCCGGTTTTGCTGATTCTGATACTACTACCCTTGGTGCGGGCACGTTGACCTTTGAATTTGGTGATGGGCGACTTGATTCAAAAACCGTTCTCAGCCAGCTTAATGGAGGCGGTGGTGTGCCACGTGGGGAGATTCGCATTACGGATCGATCAGGAAGTTCGGTCCACGTCGACCTGAGCCGGTCCCTGACCGTGGATGATGTGTTGGCCGCTATTAATACAACCGCCGGTATCTCCGTGACAGCAAGAATCAAGAATGACGGCTTTGTCATTCAGGATAATACGGGTTCAACCACCGCAGTGCTGAATATGGCGGATGTCGATGCCAGTGGTATCACCGCGGCACTTGGGCTTGATGTGGTCAGCGCGGGCAACGTCTTGGAGGGAAATCAGGCGAATTTCATCAGCATGGAAACGCCGCTATCTTTGCTCGATGATGGCCAAGGTGTAGAAATTAATGGGGTATTCAATGCCCACCTACGGATTCAGTATCAGAACATGGACCTGGGGCATGTGGATATTGACCTGACCGGTGCCGCGACCATTGGTGATGTGATTAGTGCGATCAACACGCAAACGGGCCATGCAGTCACCGCTGCTATCAATGAAAACCAAACGGGTATCAACCTCGCCGGTAACACATCGAAAGTTGGTGTGTTTGAAGTTCGGGCACTTAATGGAACCTCTGCGGATGATCTTGGGATTCTCGGTTCGGATAGTGATGCAGATGGGGTCATCAATGGCTCACGCATATTGTCGACAATTAACTCCAAGTTAATCAGGAAACTTAATGGGGGAAGTGGTGTGGATCTTGGTACGATTGGTATCACCAACCGTTTGGGGGCAACGACAAATGTCAATCTGTCCACCGCGGGTTCAGTTGCTCAACTGGTAGATTTGATCAATGCCGCAACAACAGGTGTGACTGCCAGTCTCAACCAGCCCGGCAATGGCCTGATGATTACGGATAAGACCGGGGAGACGGCGTCCAATTTGATAATTTTCGATGTGAATGGAACCGCAGCGGCTGATCTGAATCTGATCGGTTCCTATAGTTCAGCCGTTACTGATAGTGGTAACCTGCAATATGAATATATTTCCAATCGTACCCTCTTGTCGTCATTCAATGGTGGTCGCGGGGTTTCACGCGGAAAGTTTACCATAATGGATTCAAGCGGTGCAACGTCTGAAGTTGACCTCACGCAAGGTAATGAAACGTCCGTCAAGGATGTAATTGCAGAAATCAACAGTAAGGGCTTGCTTATCCATGCTCGGGTCAATGACAAAGGTGATGGCATTCTTATTGAAGATCGGGGACCAGGCACGGTGGTTGTTAACGTCAAGGAATCGGGTTCATCCACTGCAGAAGATCTAGGATTGCTTGGTTCTGCGGTTGGATTGGGAGATGATTTGGATGGTAGTTTTGAGAAGACTGTGTCCGTCTCGGAAACCGACACCCTCAATGACGTGACTGAGGCAATTAACCAGGCAGGGATCAACGTGTCGGCAGCAGTGATCAACGACGGGTCGCCCACGCGCCCCTTTCGGATGAGTTTGACTGCAGATCATTCAGGTCTTGCTGGTGCCTTCGTCTTTGATGAAGGCACGCTGGCCCTGAGGTCAGCAAACTTATCCGAGGCTAGGGATGCGGTGGTATTCTTTGGTTCAGGTGATCCGGTGGATGGCATTGCTATTCGTTCAAGTTCTAATTCTTTAACCTCAGTGATTCCCGGGGTTGACATTGATCTTAAGGGTACGAGTGACAAGGCTGTTCAACTCACGATCAGCCGCGACGATTCAGCTGTTATTGATGCAGTACAGGGTTTTGTCGATGACTTCAACGGCATCATTGACACCCTGGACTCATTGGATAGTTATGATGTGGAAACGCAAGAGCGTGGCTTGCTTCTTGGTGATCCAACGGTTGCAACCGTTCGCAATTCCATGTATCGGATGATTAATAAAACCTTTACTGATTTAACCGGGCAATTTACCAATATTACTCAACTTGGCGTTACCATCGGTGCCGGTGCGAAGCTGAAGCTCGACTCAACGCGATTTATCGAGGCGTTAAATGCTGACCGTGATGGGGTTGAGGCTCTGCTCACTTTCAAGGAAACTCAAACCGATTTGGATACCAACGAAACCATATTGGCAGCCGGTGGGTTTGGAGCTCGGTTTGATGATTTTCTCGGCACGTTAACCGACAGTGTCAACGGTACAGTCCAACTCCGACTCGATACGTTGCAAGACCAAGTTGACCTTAGCAATAACCGGATTGTTAAGCTTGGAGAGCAGCTAGATGCCAAGCGTGCTCGGCTTGAGGCCGAGTTTGCAGCATTGGAAAGAGCGTTATCACAGATCCAGAGCCAAAGCAGTGCGCTGGTCATCCTGCAACAGCTCGCACAGGCAAATGCCACTTTTGGTCTTTAGGATATTCGGTCTAAATCATTGATTGGGTGTCACGTTACCGGACTTATTCTGGCTCAATGGCTAAGGGGCCCACGCAATGATGCCCGATAGTCTCCATACCAAGATTGTCGATGCAGAGCCCCTGCCAGCATGCAACCTACACTTGCCGCCAACGAATACTTAAAAACCAAAGTAATGACAGCCAGTCCCCAGGAAATGCGGATGATGTTGTATGACGGTGCCATCAAGTACTGCCATCAAGCCAGGAATGCAATCGAAGCAGAGGATCTTGAGGAAAGCTACAGTTGCCTGATGCGTGCCCAGAAGATTGTGCTTGAATTGTCTGTAAGCTTGAACCACAAGGTGGCGATGGATCTCTGCGACAAACTTAGCGCGTTATATACTTACATTTACCGGTTGCTTGTGGATGCCAATCTTTCAAAAGATGACAAATACGTTGCCGAAGCATTGCGACTTCTTGAATATGAAAAGAAGACTTGGCAGATGTTGATCGATAAAGGTACTTCCGAAGGCGGCAGTGTCCATGAAGTTGACCAGGACGGTGTGGGGAAGGATCAGTCGGCGATGAACCATAAACTTCCGAAGATCGCCTAAAATACAGTTCTGCCGAATTCCATCACTGAGAGCTATTGGTCCAGCTGTCAAGGTTAAATCGTGGTGTGATTCTCTAAATTGTTTCTATATGCCTAAACGCGGTGCACACTTAACTTGGCTACCCGTGACATTTTGAAGTGGAAGGCACATTGGCCTTTTGCGATTCGCATCCGTCAGTTCCGCCCCAGTCAACTGACGGTCCGGCCAGTCGCGCCTCATCCCGTACTCCCGTAGCGGTAGTCCACCCACGCCTCGCTAATCGAACTCCACCCTGATTGCCAACAGTTCGCAGTCGTTGGGGATCGAAAGCGGGATACGCACGCCGCCGTCGTCGGTGATCTCGGCGGTCCCCGTCAGGTCCTCGTTCTGCCAGAGTTCACGGATGGACCTCAGGCGCCCGTCTCCGGGCGGAGCAACGACGAGCGATGTTTCGCACGAAAACCCCATGTAGGAGAATACGATTGCGAGTACCGACTTCTCGTCCGTCATCGGCAGAAGTTCCGCCGTCGGGACGTCGCGGCGGTCCCACGGACGCAGCCTCCCGTAACCGCTCGGCGGAGGAAACGGATCGAGCCGCGCGACCGGCGGACGCGCGGCAACCCACATGAGCAATCGCTTCAGCAGTTCACACCCGCCCGTCGGGTGACGCATCGCGCCATGCAGTCCCTTGGGAGCCCAGGCCGTCATCGGTATTCCCGCAAGCCACACATCGCGCCGGTTGCCCTCTTCGACGAGCACCAGGCCGGGCCCGCCGTCCACCGTGCCGACGACGTCGCCATCGGGGCCCGACCAGCCCACGCGGCTTGATAGCATCACGGGTCGCGTAAGTCCCTCGAAGAGAGGCAGGTTCGAGTCGATTACGAGTTCGAACTCGCCGATCTCGAACTTCGTCGGAAGAGGGCAGCCGCCCGATCCGCTCCATGCATCGCGAGCGACGTTCCCAATCCATAACGCTCCGTCACCGCGATCGACGACCCGCTCGATCGCCTGCATCTGATTCGCGGTGAGGCAGTGCGCGTTGGGGACGACGAGTGGCCCGCGGAGTTCTTCTTCCGCGTCGTCAATCCGCTCGTCCCAGAACCACCCCCACGGGAGTCCCGTGTTACGCATGGCTTCGATCAGTGCGGTCCCCTGAATCGCCCCCCAGTTGCTCGTCGGATGTCCCCGGACTTCTGACTGCAGTGGATAGAGCGCGGTCGCGAACGAATATGGCCCGCGCGACTCCATCTCGCCGTAGAGCCGGCGGCTTTCCTGGAACGCGTCGAAGTAACCGGGGATGATCTTCATCTGTTCGTAAGAGTAGGGCATCACCGACCGGGCCCCTAGCGCAAATGGGACGATCCCCGCGAGCAGTCCATCCCGACGTTCCAACGGTGCACTCTTGCCCGGAGGCATGAATCCCTGGGGCATAATCTGAGCGTTGCGTCCGACACATGCGCCGACGAGGCTGCGGGTCGCCTCGGTGCAAATGCGTCTGTGGGGACGAAACCCGATAATGTTGCTGTGGATGAAGTGGTAGGGATCGGTGGCGATGAAGTCCAACGTGCGAGCGTCCCTTGCGAGGCTGATCGCCGTCTTCCACGGGTTGTAGAGGAAACAAGGGTGGATGGGGCTGTGCGCCATCCCCACCTCGATGTCGGGCCGCGCGTCTTTGATCTGCTTGCGCAGCCACGCGTGCACTTCACCCCATGCGCGGAAACGGTGGTCGAGCCACGCCCACCATAGATCACTCGCCCAGTCCGCCTCGCGAGGAGGCTGCTCGCCCGAGACCGACTCGAACTCCGCTATGCACCAGTCGCAGTAACAGCCGATGGCTCCCGTTGCGAACCCGAGCGCAGCCTCATCGTTCAGATGGACCTCGCGCGTTGCCGGCCAGCCCGCAACCTCCATCAACTCGCCCAAGTAAAGTTGTTTGTTTTCCGGACGGAACGGACAGAGCCAACGCGACGGAAGACCGTCGGAATCCATTCGCTGTTCGGCGCCCT
>CAUZIY010000052.1:0-18348 GCA_963579995.1 Phycisphaerae bacterium | reverse complement strand
GGAAATGGCGTTGTTCCGCTTACGGCTGAAACTGGCTTTGGAACTGAGGTGTCCCACTGAGAATGCACCGCAACCTACCGATTTATGGCGATCACGATGCCGAAAAGGGCGAATTTCCGTCAATTCTAGCCATATGGATTTTCCGGCACTAATTGCTGAGGCCCTTGATGTACTCATGGTGAGGGACTGGGAACCACAATCGGCAGCAGAGTGGTTTTCCTGTTCGGCATCGCAACTCATAAAGTTGCTAAAACAAGAGATCAAAGCGATGGCGTGGGTCAACAAGCAACGGATTAGTCAGGGCAAACATCCGTTGCGTTAGAAGATAATCCATTCCTTAAATATGCCGAGGGATATTGGTCTTTATGCGATGTGTTGCTGTGAAGTCTATGGAGGACGTGTACTTGCCAATGTGGCCACTGGCTTCCATTGAAATCAGGTAAAACGCCGTCATTTCTAGGATGATCAGCGGCCGTGTGCTTTTGGGCCTGGATCATCTCTAGCCAGTCATTGCAAGGTGTCAATCCAAGACCCACAAGTTCAGATTTTATTTAGATGACGTCAGTGCTGCGATTAGAGCATTTACACGTTCTCGTGTCTACAGGGTTGGTTGGTTGCCCGTTTTTTTTGACGGCTGTTCCCACGATAGCTCCATTTGCTAATTGGGACAGTGATGTGATCGAATCAATGTTGATACCACTACCTACTACTAAGGGTGTGTTGCCACTTGCAGATCGAGTCTTTGCCAGGTCGCCTTTGTCAATAGCTTGTCCAGTTGCGGTCCCGCTAATAATCACAGCATCTGCGAGTCCACGTTGAATGGTATTTTCCGTTTATTCTTCCAGGGAGAGGGGTGCCAATGGGGATGAGTGCTTGACACTAATATCCGCAAAGATGTGAATATTTTGCGCGTCCAGCATGGCCCGCTGCCGGTGTAACTTGTGGGCAATACCATCGATAATTTCCTGGTCGGTGAGCCTGGCGTGGCACAGTACATTAACCCGGGAAAATTGAGCATTGACCGCATGAGTGATTGCCATTGCAGCGCACCCATCGTTACGCAACACATTGATCCCTAGTGGGATATCCGGCCACCGTCGCCGGATTTCCGCTGCCAGGATTGTCATATGCGAGACAATGGATATGGGGACACATTGCGGGAGGTAGGGTTGGGTCGCCAAAGTTTTCAATCAAGAGCCCATAGACGCCACCGTCAACCAGGCATTCAGTGCCCTGGAGAAGGCTATGCTTGATCAGATCGCGGTCGCCACCGTATTGCGGTGATCCTGGCAACGCTTTTAGGTGCAGCATACCAATCACCGGGGAATGTATATCCTCCCATTGTGGTAGCAGGGGTTTGACCATAAATAAGTTATACGTGGGGGCAGTTCGAGCGTTGGGTTGAACGACAGGCCTTGTCAGGCTATTGCATGATTTGGTCGAGGAGGAACTCGCCTGAGGAATCAAGGTCGCACGAGTTCCCTTCAATCCGTTGGGCCGCTCGAGATATTGCTTGCATACGTGGGTTGATGCGAAGAGCCCATCGGTAACAGCGCAGCGCTTGGGGTAGGTTATCCATCTGTGTATAGCAGTGCCCTATGCCAGAAATGGCACCGAAATGAGATGGGATCAACTCAATGGTTTTTCGGCATTCGCCAATGGCCTCTTCCCATTGCGCGACAAAATAGTGGGCCACAGCGCACTGGTTATGAGCTTCGGGAAATTGAGGATCGAGCCGTATGGATTCCTGGAATTTACTGATTGCAAAATCGTAAGATTCGTCAGAAAGCAGAGCAACACCCTCACGAAATGGTTTGGCCGCTTTTGGATCACCGCTTCTAAACCAGATCGACCAAAGGCCATGTTCAGCCATCTGATTAACTTGCAGATCCTCGTCACGAAGTGCTCTGATAAGATAGGGCGTTGACTTCTCTTTCCCTATTAAACCCAGCGTAACTGCCGCGACACGCCGAACATCAACCGACGGGTCCCGTAACAATGGGGCCAGTTCAGAAGGGCGCCATCGAATTCTCACGGCGTGGGCCAACTGCGCAGCATCACCTTGGGCGAGTGGTGCCCGCACTACGTTCAAAAACTCCGTTGCGTTAATCTGCTGTTGGTACACGCTGAAGATTCTTGACCTAGCCTATTCCGTGGAATACCCGAGAAATGATCCAGCTTAAACTCGACTAAAGCACGCGGCATTATAGACAGGTTGGTGGGCGATGGCCACATTTTGGCAATCAATTTGCATAGATTGAAAATTCCTCTCTTTTACAGGGTTTTTTCTAAGCATTTCCACCCCGGGGACCTATTTCTGATGGTTTGGAGGATGCCATCCAACCGGGCCATTTGGCCATGGTTGATCAAGCAAGAGTAATTCGTTAACCGATAACAACAGTTGAGGATATTTATGGACACTCAAGCCAGTTCCGAAGAACGCCGTCGGGCTCCGCGGATACAGATCCTGCGGCCTGTCAAAATTCGCTGCGAGGCCACCGGCAAGTTCTACACCGGTCAGACGCAGAATATTTCCGATGGCGGTGCACTGATTACCGTAGACCACCCATCACTGCTCGTGACCGGGCAAAAGGTGCGTGTTGGTATTGCATGGGCTAGTCAGCAGATGCTTATGAAGTCGTCCCAACTTTCTCCCGCGACGGTGGCACGTAGTCTAGGTCATGACGTCAAGCAAGATGTAGCCATCTACTTCGATCAATCCGACTGTTTATCTCAAACAGCATAGGATTTTGTGCAGCCTTTCTCTCGCTTCATCACCTGAAATAATGGGGTGTGATTGATTGTCTATGAGGTTTGATCGCAGTTCCCATTTGCTTAACATCGCTTTAAGCGATATTCATGGCGGTATTACATAGATAGACGGTAGTAGCCACCGTGCTTGCACGGCGATGCATTTAATGCAAATGCTGATTCTCATGTTGAGTAACGGCATCGCGATGATGGCAGGTGGGACTCAAGTTTTCTTTATGTTATGGCCCCTAGGCCCTTTGTGGTACAACTGTCTTTAGGTTATGTAGTTACAATCGAGTTGATCATGAAATACATTAACTTAGGTCGAACAGGGTTGAGGGTAAGTCGGTTGTGTCTTGGCACCATGAACTTTGGTCCGAGGGCCAACGAGCCTGACAGTTTCTCTATTATGGATAAAGCTCTTGACCTTGGCTTTAATTTCTTTGATACGGCTAATGTTTATGGGGGTAAACCAGGGGAGGGTATCACGGAGAAGATCATTGGACGGTGGCTGGCGCAAGGTGGTCAACGTCGCGAAAAAATTATTTTGGCTACCAAGTGCTACGGCAGTATGGGCGAGGGGGAAAATGATGATGGTTTGAGTGCCTACAATATCAAGCGATCCTGTGAAGCCAGTCTGCGGCGCCTGCAGACAGACCACATCGATCTTTACCAGATGCACCATATTGAACGTGCTACGCCATGGGATGAGATCTGGCAGGCAATGGAGCAGTTGGTTACCGAAGGAAAGGTTACATATGTTGGGTCAAGTAACTTCGCGGGGTGGGATATCGCCAAGGCATGTGAGGCGGCAAGGCATCGCCATTTTCTAGGATTGGCCTGTGAGCAAAGCAAATACAGCTTACAGACGCGGATGATTGAACTCGAGGTTCTGCCCGCATGCCGTGACTATGGTTTGGGGGTCATTGCTTGGAGTCCTTTGGCATCTGGTGCTCTTGGAGGGATGCATGCAACTGATGATGGTCGGCGCGGTGGAAAGCAGGTCCAAAAATTAATGGAAAGTTTTGGTAGCCAGATCAATGCTTATGAAGCATTTTGCCGGCAATTGGGTGAAGAGCCGGCGAACGTGGCATTAGCATGGGTACTTTCCAATCCAGACATCACCGGACCTATCATAGGGCCGCGGACCATGGATCAACTAACTGGTTGCATGCGATGTCTCGATATCACCCTTGATGAACCTACGCTTGATAAATTAGACACAATCTGGCCTGGACCTGGTGGCGCAGCGCCGAAAGCCTACGCCTGGTAGGCTTGTATGTTGCGGTTGACTTGATCGATACCATGGTCAGACTCCCATAAACATCTGGTATTGTGGTTGAGGCAATGGATCAGGGTTTGGCCGTTTCGCGTTATCCTATTGGGGGGACCTAAACGGGGTTTCCAGTGGTCGGTTATTCCGTCACAAGGAGTACCAGTTATGGCAATGCATCAGCTTTCATGGCGCGTGTTCTTATGCTTGGTTCCTGCTGCCATAGCCTTGGGCGAGGCGCAATCTGTCGATGATTACCAGGTGATCGACCCCCACTGGATGCAGATGACGCTCATGGATGGGTCAATCATTTCCGGTACCTTGACCATTAAACAGATCAACGTAGAGACCCGTTTTGGCACATTGCAGGTTCCAATCGAGAATATCAAGAGTTTGACACCTGGCCTCAATAGTCATCCGCAACTACGAGATAAAATTCAGCAGTTCATCAAACAACTTGGAGCAAGCGAGGCACCATTACGTGACCAGGCTGAACGGGGTTTGTTGTTATTAGGTATGCCGATCCGTAGCCAGGTTGCAACGTTTGTCAATGACCCTGATCCAGAACGCAAGCTTCGTATTAACCGGCTCCTTAATGAATTTGATCAGGTTCGGGAGGACATGGATTTCGAAGAACTGGGCAGCAGTTTGCAAGCATTGATTGAAGAGGACTCAATCGTAACTACATATTTCACGATCGTCGGACGTGTTTCACCTAGATCTTTTACGGTTAACAGTCCTTATGGAGCATTAAAGTTTAATATTAGCGCCTTGGATCGCGCCACCAGGGGCATTGATAAACCCAAGCATACCATCCGAAAGACGGTGGCCGTGAGTGGTATTTATGTCGTGCCGTCGCGATTCAAGAATACAGGTATTCGATTGGTCCGCGGTCAAAAAGTAACGATTAAGGCTGATGGCAAGATTACGCTTACACCATGGGGTACAAACGCAATTAGCAGTCCTGAGGGTTCACCGAAGCACGGGTGGCATATCCAGAATATCATTCCGAATGGGGCGCTGGTGGCACGTTTGGGCAAGTCCAGTCCAGTGTTTAAGATTGGAGCCAAGCATACCTTTAAGGCGGAAAAATCGGGACTGCTTGAATTAGGGATCGGCGTTCATCCCAGCCATACCCGCCAGAACTATCCAGGGCAGTACGAAGTGAAGATTAGAGTCCATGACCCCAAGAACCCGTAGCCTTCTTGTTGGCATAGCGATTTCCAAGGCCGCGTTTGGAAGGCTACACTCAATGGTTTGAGCGGTTTCAAGGTGTTGAATTACAACCTCCAATGAGAAAACCACATGGCATTTAAACTGGCATTTAGTACAGTCGCTTGCCCACAACTGACCGTTGAGGAGGTTGTTCGGCAAGCCAAGGAATGGGGTTATCAGGGCATCGAGTTACGCACACGCGGTCTTGGTGGATCTGATCTGGCATCGGATCCGGCGCTGACGGAGCCAGCCAAGATTGTCTCTGTTTTTGAGAAAATGGAGATCGATCCGGTTTGCGTGAGTACGGAAGTGTCGCTGCACCATCGTGATTCTACGCGTTTGTATCAGGCAACCGTTCAACTCAAGCGGGATTTGGAATTAGCCGCAGCCTTGGGGGCGAAGGCGGTGCGTATCTTTGCTGACGAGGTAGATCTTGGTGAGGATCGACGGGAAGTTATACAGCGTGTGGCCCGCAACGTACACCCATTGGTGGATCTCGCTGCGGAACTAGGCGTTCAGATTTTGTTTGAGAATACGCCTGCCTTTGGTCACGCCAAATGGTGGTGGTGGCTGCTGAACCTCATAGAACATCCCATGATAGGTGTATGCTGGAATGTGGCCAATGCAGCGGCGGTTGGTGAACTATCTTCTATTTCTGTGCCCAATTTAAATTCACGCATTAAGCTCGTAAAGGTTCAGGATGTTCAGGTGGGAACTGGCACAGGCTATGTGCCACTGGGTGAGGGTGATGTTGGCATTCAAGATTTAATTAAACGGCTGATGGGTATTGGCTATGAGGGTTATCTCACGGTCGAGTGGGATCGTCTGTGGTTGCCAAGCTTAGCGCCTGCCGAGGAATACCTTCCTGATGCGTTGTCTCGTCTACATGGTTGGTTCGAGGAGATTGCCGAAATCGAAGAAAAGGGGCGCAAAGTTTCCGAGAAAGCAGCGGCTCGCAACGCGCCCAAGCCAGCAGTGAAGTCATAGTCACCTTCTGTGCGACAACAATCTTTATGATCAGTACGGCCGGGGCTGTTTTGGTCTCCAGTCCACCAGTGGTTGTTTCTCTATCATTGTGGAAACTAGGGCTTTGATGTGCGTGCGAATCTGAGCCACCAACCAATCAGCCATGTGACCATACCAATAGGGATAAGTAGACAAAAAAAGATGTCACGATCCCCGGTGCGTAACATGGCAAGCACTCCCCCCCCGGCGAGGAGTGGCCCCATAAAAAGAAGTAATCCTGTCCAGTGATGATGCGTTGATGGTTCTGTGGAGGTGTTTGATTCAGGTGCAGGGCGTTTAGGATATAAAGCCATGGTTCACAACTACGAGATTGCGAGGGTGAGTTGTGCGGCTGTTTGGGCGGGTATGAGGGTATCAGTTTGACTTAATCGCTCGGGATCTCTATTGAACTTCACCTTCCCGCCAACGATTGTTGCTATTGCTTGCCCAATGACTTTCCGGTTATGGAATGGGCAGTTCCGTGACTTGCTGGCAAAGGCATTGGTGTCAATGGTCCATTCCTGTTGAGGATCAATAATAGTGACATCGGCATCTGAATTGGTTGTTAAATTGCCTTTATTTTCTAATCCGCACAGTTTGGCGGGATTCATGGTCATCATCGCAAGCATGGATGGCCAGTCGACCGTATCGGTTTCAATCAACGCCTGGGCGTACAGTGGAAGGGCTGTTTCGAGACCGATGATGCCATAAGGTGCTGCGGCGAATTCTAGTTCCTTTTCCTCTTGTGTATGTGGTGCATGGTCGGTTGCCAGGACAGTGATTGTGCCATCCTGGATGCCCGTGCGAAGATCTTCGATATCTTGCTTGGTGCGGAGGGGGGGGTTAATTTTGAAGTTGGTATCGTAATCTGCGCAAGAATTTTCGGTTAGTAATAAATGATGTGGTGATGCTTCGGCGGTGATGTGGGCCTGTCCAAACAAGTCAAAACGGGCACGACGCAATAGTTCGACACTACCACCGCTAGATACGTGCTGAACGTGGTACCGAGCACCTATATTTTGTCGTAGATTCAGAATAATATCACGCTGAATAATGATTTCCTCAGCAACCCGTGGCCAGCCACTTAGACCTAGGCGCGTCGCCATTGTCCCAGCGTTCATCACGCCGCCGCCCAGTTCCGGATCCTCGCAGTGTTGCATTAATACTTTGCCCGTCATGGCAATGTAAGCCAGTGCCTTGGCACACACGCCTGCAGAAGCGACCGCTTGGCCATCATCACTGAAAGCAACAGCGCCAGCAGCGGCCATCAATCCGATTTCGGCCAGTTCTTCGCCTGCACGTTGCTTGGTGATCGCACCCACGGGAAAGACATTTGCGAGATCCACGCGCTGGGCCTGGGTGTAGACAAACTCGATCCGGCCATCGTCATCGAGTGCGGGCTCGGTATTGGGCATACAGCAAACACTGGTGAAACCTCCGGCGACTGCAGCGGCCGATCCGGTGGCAATAGTTTCCTTCTCCTCCTGCCCTGGTTCACGGAAATGAACGTGTGGATCGATGAGCCCAGGACAAACAATGTGTCCCGATGCATCATATAAATATGCCGAATCGCGTTGTGCGGCAGTTGTTTTGCCAACATGCCGTACTTTAGAACCATCCAAGACCACATCGGTTTTGATGTCGAGATCGTTGGCTGGATCGATCACACGGCCGCCGGTAATGATCAGCGATTGCATGACCTACATCCTAGCACAGTGCCAGGGTCTTATACAGCGTCATATCCAGCCAGCAGTCGTGTATTAATGATTTGGATGGAGCCTCGGTTTGTTATGAGGCTATGCGGCCTGTTTCTTTTGTCCTACCCGGGCTATGACCGCTTTGGTGTTGATCTGACGGTTTTTAACGGAGTCCAGGTACTGCTTTCGTATGATGTGAGCTTCACGGAATCGGTCGTAGGTTTTGACAGCGTTGCGGCGTCTGCCCGCCAAAATGCTCAAGGTGCAATGAACCAGTGCATAGTTGAGCGGTAAAAGAAATGGCAGTGCATTTTCCAGTGTTTCCCATGGCATCACTGATTTCATATCGGCCATAAGGCACTGGCATCAGAAAAAATGACACAAAGCGTTTTGGCCGTTAAAAATCAATTGCAGTATTTCGGGCGTTTCCCATCAATGCACACGGAATTGCAAGCATCTATCAAATGGATGCCAGTCAGTGTCGCTTATGCTTTCTTGGAGTATGCAGTGACCTATCTGGCGGTGCCGGTCTGATTGGATGGCCCAAGGGCCTGACGCAATTGCCATTTAAACTGGTTTTACAGATCTAACTGCTGGCTTGTTTGCAGGTTGTCTATTTCAGTCGGTGGTTTGCGCGGTCTGCGTGACTGGGGATCATTGGATGCATTGTTTTTCCCGGGAAGAGTTCGCGGGCGGGTGCGATCGGCGGCTCCGCGACGCTTGCCGTGGCGTTTATGTTTCTCAATTCCCAAATCAAGGGCCTTTTGTTGTTTACTATTGAGCATTGGGCGTAGGCGTTCGAGCCCACTGTGGGGTTTGGGGGCATTGGCCATGAGCTTCCGCCTTCTTTCGTGGAGTTTACGCATTTCACTTTCAAGTTTCTGCAGCTCCGCACTATGTTTTTTGCGCCAAGCCTTTAATTGAGAATGTTGTTTAGCCATGATCTGGCGGGCTTCAGCCATCTGCTGGTCGTTCAGATTCAAATCTGCGAGGAACCCTGCAAGCCTGTCCCCACGTTTTGAACGCTTGCCACCATCAAATCCATGTTTCTGGCGTTCTACCCCCCCCGGTTTTACTTGAGGGCCAGAAAGAATTTGCTTGTCATTGTCCGTTGCGCTGGTTGTTACGGGTGGAATGGCGAGCAAGACAATAGCAGTTAAGAGGATAAGAAAATGGTTGTTCATGGTCTAACTCCTCGACGATCATAGGTGATCAATATATGTTACAACGCTAGTATAGATGGTTATATTGCAGCCAGATTGACATTTAAGGTTCAAAAGCAGCCTTTGTTTTATCGGCGCTTGGCCCGATCATCTGCCGCATACCCCTGTTGGGACGTGTTTTTGTTTGGGGAGGGGCGACATTGGAGGATTTTGTATGACTGAAGACCAGATTCTTGAGCAACTACGTACGGTGAATGATCCGGAACTGCATAAAGATTTGGTGTCTCTGAACATGGTCAAGGGCATTTCGATTAAGGATAACGGGATCGTAGCGATCGCGATTGAATTGACGACACCGGCCTGCCCGCTAAAGGATCAGATTCAACGTGATATTGAATCTGCGGTACGTCAATTGGGCGATGAGGTCCAGGGTATTGAGATTGAGTTTACGGCAAATGTTCAAGCGTCACCGCAGCAGAAAGCGGCAGAGAATAATCCCCTGCCGGGGGTGAAGAATATCGTGGCGATTGGTGCGGGCAAAGGTGGGGTTGGTAAAAGTACGGTCGCAGTCAACTTGGCAGTTGGGTTGGCGCGACAAGGTGCTTCAGTTGGTTTAATGGATGGTGATATTTATGGCCCCTCGCTGCCTACGATGCTGGGGTTAGATAACCATACTGCACATATGTCCACCGAAAAGCGAATCGTGCCATTTGGAGAGCATGGCATTAAGTCAATGACCATTGGTAAGTTGGTTGATCCTGGAAAGGCGTTGATTTGGCGGGGTCCCATGGCCCACGGTGCTTTCAAACAGTTGGCAACACAGACTGATTGGGGCGACCTAGATTACCTGATCATTGATTTGCCGCCTGGTACGGGTGATGTGCCTCTGACGATGAGCCAGCTCCTGCCATTGACGGGTGCGGTCGTCGTATGTACGCCGCAAAAAGTGGCTCAGGATGATGCACGAAGGGCCATCGCTATGTTCCAACAACTGAATATTGCGGTGTTGGGTGTGGTTGAGAACATGAGTTATTTCATTGGCGATGATGGCAAGGAATACGACATCTTCGGTCGTGGTGGCGCACAGGCCATGGCTCAGGAATTGAATCTTCCTATTTTGGGGGCAATTCCAATTAACATGGGCCTTCGCCGCAACTGTGACAGTGGTGATCCAACGAGAAATTTCACAAGTGATGGCAAACTGGCTGAGGAACTCGAGGTACTCGTGAAAAATTTAGCCGCCCGTATCAGCGTGGAAGTGCTGGGTGGTGATCAACGTCAACCAACATTGACAATTAGCGGTTAGATAAAACTCTTTCCGTACTACACCCGGATTTAGGATCCCAATCATGTCCATGTGCTTGGGATCATGCCGACCATCCGGTATGACTGGGGCAGGTGCGGAGGTCTTTACTGCCCGGGCCTATACCCGGGAATCATGCAGGGCGGTGATGAGGTTTTCTATATCGGCATTCTCTAGGTCTGCACGGAGGCTAATCCGTATGCGTGCCATCCCAGGTCCGACGGTTGGTGGGCGGATCGCGGGTGTATAGAAGCCCCGATTTTCAAGTTGCTCAGAAAGTGTAATCGCAGATTCGGGTGTGCCGGTTATGACGGGAATGATTGGTGTGGGTACATCGGACCAAGAAGAGGTAGATGGTGTTACTAGGCCACATTCGGTTAATTGTTGGCGAACAGTAGATGCCAAATGGCATAGATGCTGACGCCGCCACGGCTCATCATGAATGATATCCAGTGCGGCAGTGATCGTGGCGATCTGGCTCGGGGGTATCGCTGTGGTATAGATAAAAGGATTTGCATGGTTCACGATTGTTTCGATCACGCCTCTGGTCGAGGAGATAATTCCACCGAGGCCACCGAGCGCTTTACTGGCAGTGCTGAGGATGACATCAATGCGGTGTTCAACATTCTGGTATTCGCACAAGCCTATTCCGTGTTCCCCAAGTATGCCGGTAGCATGTGCTTCATCAACAATCAAGATGGCGTCATGGCAATCGGCTAATTCGCAAAGTGCGGGCAGGTCTGCGCAGTCGCCATCCATGGAAAATACACTATCGGTGATGATGATCCGCCGAGAAGTTGGTTCATCTGATCCGGATTGGGTTTTGTGTTTTCCAAGGAGGCGGGCTAATTTGGCAGTCTGCTTATGCGGAAAGGTACGCACGGTTGCTCCGCTCAATTTGGCAGCATCGATCAAGCTCGCGTGATTCAGTTTATCTTGGCAGATCAGATCACCCTTGCGAGCTAATGCCGTAATTGCAGCCAGATTGGCTTGGTACCCGGTGGGGCACAGTAAAGCTGCTTCGGCGTGTTTAAACGCAGCAAAATGGGATTCCAGTTGGTTATGACGCACGGTGGTACCACCGGCAAGTCTGCTGGCACCAGCACCGGTTCCAGACTGGCGGATTGCGGCAATGCCCGCATCCTTAAGTCGGGCGTCATTGGCCAGTCCAAGGTAGTCATTGCTGCCCAGATTGATTAAATCGCGATCGTGATGACGGATCGTTCTGCCCTGGAACTCAAGTGACTTGCATCTTCGAAGTAGCTTGGCCTCATCGAGGTTCTTTAGATCCTCGTGAAGCTGGCGGTGCCAGGTTTTCATTGGAAAGGGGGAGGATAGATGCGATCGGATAGATCTGGGGTCGGGGCTGGAAAGTTAGGATCTAATGATCACCGATATCGACATTTTCGGGATTTGAATCGTTGCTGGACAGCGTTTCTTTCATAAGCCGGCCAATTTTGAATTTCACGGTTCGCTTGGGGGGTACACGAACAGGTTCAAGTGTTTTGGGATTCTGCGCCATGCGTGAACGGCGCTGGCGAACTTCAAAAACACCGAACTCCCGAAATTCCAAACGGTTACCTTTACCAAGTTCGACAATAATGCTCTCTAAAAATGTCTGAACGATATCCTTGACGACAACACGCTTCTGTTTGGTGGCATCGGCGATATGGTCAATCAATTCCTTTTTGGTGATCGTGGCCATGCAGGCACTCTCCACCGAATAGTGGAACGACGGCAAACAGAAAGACAAAAACGACAATATCCTATGGCTGCATATGGTTTTAGGACCATTTCTCAGCCTCGTAATACTAGTATGACAAGGGCTCTGGATCACGTCAAGTCCTAATTATACCTAGACCTGCAACAATTTTACCTGTGGTTGGACAACTCAAACTGGGGGATTACCATCCAGCGATGGAATTGGATCCCAAGTCCTTGGAAATTGTATGTTTTCCGGATCCGATTCTGCGGAAAGTCGCCAAACCAATCGAGCAGATTACGGACCATGTACACGCCGTGGCCATACGGATGTTGGAACTGATGCATGAAGCGCCTGGAGTGGGCCTGGCAGCTCCTCAGGTGGGTCTGCCATGGAGGCTGTTTGTTGCCAATCCTACGCGTGAGGATGGCCAAGACCGCGTTTTCATCAACCCTGTGCCAACTCATCCCAGTTCCGAAATGACGGAGGTTGAGGAAGGTTGCCTCAGTCTGCCGCAGGTAACGGCTAATATCAGGCGGCCGACGGCTATCTCCATTGAGGCGTTGAATCTGAAGGGGCAGATTGTTCAGCACCATAGCGAGGAACTGGCCGCACGAGTCTGGCAGCATGAAAACGATCATCTAGACGGCGTGCTGATACTGGATCGAATGAGCCCGATCGATAAACTCGCTAATCGCAGTATCATCCGCGAACTAAAACGTATGGTCACCGATAGATCAGGCCCCACCTTGCGCAGCCGCACACCACGATAGTGGTGGTGTTTCTAATATCTTTGAACAAGCGATTGCCTTTATGCGTGTCATTTTTCTCGGATCGGGCGAATTTGGTTTGCCAACCATCGAGCGGATCCATGCGGATTTTGACCTGGTTGCTGTGGTTACACAGCCAGATCGCCCAGCAGGGCGTAGGCGGCAAGTAACCGGGACTGCAATAGGGCAATGGGCTGATCGTGCTGGTCGACATCTGGTCAAAACAGGCAATGCCAACGACACCGCAATCATTGAACACCTTTCGGCATTTAAACCACAGGCAGCAGTTGTGGTTGCCTTTGGTCAAAAATTAAGCAACGCTTTGATCGATGTCCTGGGAGCTTTGGTCATCAATGTTCATGCTTCGTTATTACCGAAATTTCGTGGTGCTGCGCCGATTAATTGGGCAATGATCAGTGGTGGGAAATGTACGGGTTTATCAATTATTTCATTGGCCCAGCGCATAGATGGTGGTCAGATTTATGCACAGACCTCAACAGCTATCGATGCTCGTGAAACTGCGGGTGAGTTGCACGACCGGCTTGCCGTCATGGGGCCCGACTTGGTCCGCCAAGTTTTGTCGGATTCTCAGGCTGGGGCATTGACGGGTTGTGCGCAGGATGAATCGCAGGTTAGTCTCGCGCCAAAACTTTCAAAGGCAGATGGTTGGGTCCGATTCGATTGCGGTGCTGATGAAGTGCGTGGTCGTATACATGGTTTAACACCGTGGCCCGGTGTGATGGTTAATTGGCAGGAATCATCAGGCCAAGCTTTGCAAATGATCCGGATTCTGAGAGTGGAAGCGTTGCCCGGCAACGTGCCTGTGGTCGCGCCAGGTACAGTGTTGGAGGGTAATTGTGTGGCGGTTTCCGATGGGGTGGTGCGTCTGGTGGAGGTTCAGCGTCCCGGTGGTCGGCCAATGGCAATTGAGGAATTTGTTCGCGGCCGCCCTTTAATGCCAGGTGATCATCTTTTAACAGTCAAGGATTGAGTGAGGCACGAAAAATGGATCTGGCAATAATCACGAATCTGTGCGCCATGTACCCACAGGGCACTCTGCTTGGGATCCACGCGGACGGCAGTCACCATATTGTCAGTTGTTGGTGATATGTGCTAGGAGTTTCAGTTTTGTCGTTGAGGGCTGGCAAGTATTTCTGGAACATGTAAAGCGGTTGCAGGTGTTCACATTTAAGATCCACGAAGCCTGAAAACGGGGAGTATTTCCCTTGAGGGATGATAAGGTGCACTTCGGTAGATTTCTATCAGTTATAGTTGGTACGGATCCTTTTCCGAATCACCCCCTTTATGGTATTTATAAATTGGGAGCTAAGGTTAAGTTGGTAGGTGGAAAAATTTGTTCCCAGATACCAGTCGGCTTTTCATCGGATTGGTCCAGGTTCTAGTAGCGAGGGATATCCATGACCGGCCCTGTCAATCCAAAACAGATGACGACAAATGATTTCGGTGTTGTCGCTCCGCCCAGTTTGCCCATGAGTCCTGGTTGCCTTGAAGGGCAGGTGGCTATAGTGACCGGGGCGAGCAGTGGGATTGGGCGGGCAACGGCTCGAGTTTTGGCCGAATTCGGCGCGGATATTGTGAATGTGGATGTGCAATCAGATGAAGGTATCAATGGCATTGCCACGGGTGATCTTGTGGAACGGGCCGATAGTAGATATCTATTCGTTCAGGCCAATGTGGGTGACGAGTCGGATGTTTGCCTTGCTGTCAAGTTGAGCATCGATCAGATGGGTGTACCGAGCATTCTTTTCTGTGGTGCGGGTACGTGTGATCGTTCAACACTGCCGGATTCAACACTCGACGGTTACGAGAGAGATATGGCATCGGCAAAGGGTGTGTACCTTTTCTGCAAGCATGTGATTCCACTTATGGAATCCCAGCACTACGGGCGAGTTGTTGTGATGTCCTCCATCTCCGCCTTCAACGGGGGCGCCAATGCGCAGGTTCCTTCGGGCATGTACTACGCTCAGGCGAAAGGGGCTGCGGATGCCGGAAGCAAATGGTGTGCAAAGAAGTATGCGCAGGCGGGCATCAATGTGAATGCAATTGCAGCCAGTGGTGTCGAGCATACTGGTGTCGCGGGAAACTGCCAGCATACGATTTCCCCTTTAGGAAGGGTGTGTCAACCCGAAGATGTTGCGGTAACGGTTTTGTACCTGGTTAGCCCCATGGCCCATTTCATAACAGGAGTCACACTTTTTGTGGACGGTGGCCATCATCTGGATTGGTGACTGATTGATCGGTGCATCAGGTCTTCTTCCGGCCCGGGCGGGCCATGATGAAACTTTGATTACAACTGCCGCCAAGTCACTACGGGTAATTGGCTAAGGAAGTGGTCCGACCTCCTGTATGGCCTGTTTACAACTCATTCCCGTCGCATAACGAGCGTGCAGTTTCTCTTCCCAATCCATGATTTGTTCGGCCCTGGTGATCACCGCTTCAACTTCATCAGGTCGGATCACCATCACGCCATCATTATCTGCAACGATGACATCATCTTTTCTGATGGTGCGTCCATCGATGGTAACCGGTTGGTTGGTTGAGGCGACTTTGGCTTTGGGTGGCATATATCCCGGTGTCCGATCCCTGGCAAAGACAGGGTACTGCATTTGTGTCAGTGCTTCAGTATCCCGCGTGGAGCCATCGATAATTGCACCGATAATTCCATGTGCTCGACACATGGTGGCAGCACCATCTCCAAAGATCCCGTAGCACCGAAGTTCAGGCGGTACTTGAATGACCACGATCGTTTCTGATTCTTTGTCTTGAGATTCGTATAGTTCGACCATGGGTGAAAGATCTGCATCGTCTGGTGTCGCAACGGGCTGAAGAATGGCGGTGATGGCGGTTCCGACAATCTTGCTAAAGGAGATGACGGATTGAATATCTGGAGATAGATGGTTTTCTGGAAGTTTTAATCTTACGTGGGCATCGCCGATTAGTGTTGTTGAAAGGGCGGATAAGGACTGATAAATATTGGTGTCAAGCATTGGGTATCCTCTGCCAGGAATGACTATTGGTTCAATTAAGACCACAAAAAAAGTTTTAAATGTACAGTACGCGGACATAAATGCTAGCAGCAAGAACCAAACACGATCCTTATGCCGTCTTTCGTTTTCGGTCCTATCGGGGCTTCTTCTGGGGGATGTTTATTTCACAGATTGGAATGCGTATACAGACCGTGGCTGTTGGCTGGGAGGTCTATGAGCGTACGGGTGAGGCGCTGGCCCTGGGGTTGGTGGGGCTTGTGCAAGTGGTACCAGTGATCGTACTGGCATTGCCCGCCGGGTTCCTGGCTGACCGATATCCGCGTAAAACCATTTTGATGTTCAGTCTTATCGGGATGACGCTGGCTTCGATTTGTCTTGCCATGATGTCTGCCATGGGCAGCAATATTCTACTCATGTACATTCTTCTTCTGGTGGATGCATCAATGTTTTCCTTGGGGCGTCCGGCCCGTATGGCTTTACTGCCTCAGCTTGTTCCAAAGCGTTTGTTCTCCAATGCGGTCACCTGGAACCAGAGTATCTTTCAGGTGTCCATGGTGGTTGGCCCGGCGATTGGAGGATATGTTATTTTGATCCACCCGACATCTGCCTATTGGTTGTGCGCGCTGTCATCAGCAGTGTTTTTTATTCTTTTCCTTCGAATCCGTGTTGTGGGTCAACCGTGTACCGAAGGAGTTGCCGAAGATGCAAATAAATCTATTCTTAGTGGCCCAAAGTTTGTGTTTACGACGCCTCTGTTGTTGGCGGCGCTTTCTCTGGATATGTTTGCTGTTCTTTTAGGTGGAGCGGTGTTTCTTCTGCCGATCTTTGCCAAGGATATTCTCGGTGTGGGTGTTACGGGCTTGGGATGGCTTAACACGGCACCGGCTATTGGAGCACTGTTGACAACGTTCTTTATCGCCCACGCACCACCGATGCGATGTGCTGGTCGAAACATGCTGATTGCGGTTGCCGGTTTCGGCGGGGCTACGATCATTTTTGGGTTATCCCAATCATTCTGGCTTTCAATGGCCATGCTCATTCTTACCGGGGTTTTTGACACGGTGGGTGTGGTTGTACGGCACACCATTGTGCAGCTAGCCACCCCTGATCGTATGCGCGGTCGGGTTTCGGCGATTAATTCAGTTTTCATCAGCGTTTCCAACGAGCTCGGTGGTTTCGAATCGGGCTTGGTGGCTCATTTCTTCGGGCCTGTGATTTCGGTGGTCAGTGGAGGGATCGGCACAATCGTGGTGGTTCTTATTGCAGCCATTAAATCATCGAGCTTACGACAGTTAGGCAGTCTTCAGGATGTTAAGCCGGCTACAGAAACTGAAGATATGGACGGTACAGTCAGCAAAAGCACTGGTTAATGGGGTCTGTAGGCGAAGGATGAACCACTATCTAATTTGATTCATTGTCCCAAAGGAATGATTATGAGATATGCTTGGAAGCTGTGGCTGTCATTCCAAGAACTTTTTAGTCGAGTTGAAAGTATGCCAAATGGCTGATCATCATAGACCAACAGACACCAATCAATCTCAACCGCCACCATCAAACTCCGACGAGTATTCAGGCCATTTCCAGGGTTACCCGCCAGCAGCGGGGTCTGGTGGCGCAGATGATCAAGGTGGGTATCCACCGAGTGCCTACATGCAACCTGGGTACGAATCCTATGGTTATCAGCCTCCACAATGGGGGACTGGTATAACGCCTCATCATTCCAAACTGGGGGTGGCGTCCTTTGTCTTGGGACTGGTTGCGGGCTTAATGATTGTGGCTATGTATATCGTAATAGGCACGGTGATTGACCGTAACCCACATTTACTGGAAGAAAATTTCCAGCATATTGATCCCAGTGGCCCAATGCCTCCTGCGGTGCAGAAGGTGTTCCCTGCCCTTGCTGCTGCCGCCTGTAGTGCGTTCCTGGGAATTGCCCTGGCGGTCTTGGGTGGCGCATTGGGTTTGATTAGTTTAACTGCGAAGGGTGCTCGCCGAGGATTTGGTATCACAGGCATCATCATCAACGGTTTGATCGTTGTTGGGTGTATTGGATCCGTGTTACTGAACTTTATTTGACACCCATTGGCGATGTGATAGCAAGGCGAATTGTGATGTGAATTTGTCGACGGAGTATTTGCGGTGTTCGTAGTGTTTTATGGTGTTCGTCACGTCGTGCAACTTCCGGAGATATTCACGATGACGGCACATGTTTATTATGCATTAAAAACAAATCAATTATAATTCAGATACGCACAGTGGATTACCATCCTGCTGAATGGATCATTGCTGATGACGAGCAATTCATGCAATATCGAACCACGCGGTATATGCCTTTTGACAAGTATGCTTTCGATGGTTCCTGTATATAAATTATTTTAGGCCCAACCCTTAAGTTACCAACAGTGTGGCGAGATTGATATTGGATATGTCTGAATCTGTTATACTGTGTTTAGCTAATGAT